>CAZFPI010000032.1:0-24088 GCA_964521075.1 uncultured Sterolibacterium sp. | reverse complement strand
GCCACCCGTAGAGGTGGGGCGAGTCCCGGCAGCGTTGACAATGAAGCCACACGTCGAAGCATCGCGCAAAGTGGCGAAGGGGGTTCGGGGCGAATGACCATTCAGTGCGAATGATGATTCGCCCCTGCATGTTCATTGGTCAGCGGCTGGGGTGGGGTGGAGGGCATGGCAGGTATAATTTCCGGTTTTCCCCTTCTTCCTTTTCCTCCCATGGCTGAAATCCTCAAACTGCGCGGCGATGCTGCCTTTTCTGCAGCCCGTCTGGCGCGTCTGACCGAGCAGATGCGCGCTGCCCTGCCGGGGCTGCAAACGCTGGTGGCCGAACACTGGTATTTCGTTGAACTGGAAGCCGGGGCAAGGTTTGAAGCGGATGAGCTCATTCGCCTCGGGCAGTTGCTGGGCTTGCCCGGCGGGAAAGAGGGCAAGACGCAGGCTTCGGGGGCGATGCTGCTGGTCACCCCGCGTTTGGGGACGATTTCGCCCTGGTCGAGCAAGGCGACCGACATTGCCCGTCAATGCGGCTTTTCGGGTATCCGTCGCATCGAGCGTGGCACGGCTTATTACGCCGGGCTCAAGACGAGCTCGCCGGATGCGCTGGCAACCCTCGCCGCCCGGCTGCATGACCGCATGACGGAATCCGTTCTCCCTGGCCCGGACGCCGCCGAAGCCCTCTTCCACCAGCTTCCGCCCCAACCGCTCACCGCCGTTGCCCTGCTGGAACAAGGACGCGCCGCACTGGTGAGGGCCAATGGCGAACTGGGGCTGGCACTCTCGGATGACGAAATCGACTATCTCGCGGAAAATTTCACCCGGCTGGGCCGCAACCCAACCGATGTCGAACTCATGATGTTCGCCCAGGCCAATTCCGAACACTGCCGCCACAAGATTTTCAATGCCTCCTGGGTGATCGACGGCGAGACGAAAAACGATTCCCTCTTTGGCATGGTTCGCGAAACCCACAAGGCGCACCCGGAAGGCACGGTGGTGGCCTATTCGGATAACGCCGCCGTGATCGAAGGCGCGCAGATCCGGCGTTTCTATCCCGATGGCGACGGCGCTTACCGTTACCACGACGAACTGACGCACATCCTCGCCAAGGTCGAAACGCACAACCATCCGACGGCAATTTCTCCTTTTCCCGGCGCGGCAACCGGTTCGGGCGGCGAAATCCGCGACGAAGGCGCGACGGGGCGCGGCTCCAGACCCAAGGCGGGCCTGTGCGGCTTTTCCGTGTCCAACCTCAGCATCCCCGGCTTTGAACAGCCCTGGGAACTGCCTTACGGCAAGCCCGAGCGCATTGCCTCCGCGCTGGACATCATGATCGAAGGGCCCATAGGTGCTGCGGCCTTTAACAATGAATTTGGCCGGCCCAATCTCACCGGCTATTTCCGGACTTATGAGCAGGAATTCAACGGCGAGGTGCGGGGTTATCACAAGCCCATCATGATTGCCGGTGGGCTGGGCAATATCGCGGCGCGCGATGCTTTCAAGGAAAGGTTTCCGCCCGGTTCCATCCTGATCCAGCTCGGCGGCCCCGGCATGTTGATCGGGCTGGGTGGCGGCGCGGCCTCGTCGATGACGACCGGCACGAACACCGCCGATCTCGATTTCGCCTCGGTGCAACGCGGCAACCCGGAAATCCAGCGGCGCGCGCAGGAAGTCATCGACCGCTGCTGGCAGATGGGCGAGAAAAATCCGATTCTGGCCATTCACGACGTCGGCGCGGGCGGCATCTCCAACGCCCTGCCGGAACTGGCCCACGACGCAGGCTGCGGGGCGCGCTTCGAGCTTCGCGCCGTGCCCACCGAGGAAGCGGGCATGTCGCCGCGCGAAATCTGGTCGAACGAGGCGCAGGAACGCTATGTGCTGGCCATCGCGCCGGAGCGTCTCGATGAATTTGCCGCCCTGTGCGAACGGGAACGCTGCCCCTTCGCCGCGCTGGGCCGGGCGACCGGTGACGGCCATCTGACGGTGCATGACGAACACTTCGGCAATAACGCCGTCGACATGCCCATGGACGTGCTGCTGGGCAAGCCGCCCCGTATGCTGCGCGATGTCCGGCGGCAAGCCGTAAAGGCCCCCGGGTTCAATCTCGACAGCCTCGATGTCACAGAGGCCGCCCTGCGTGTGCTGCGTTTGCCGACGGTGGCTTCCAAGCAGTTCCTCATCACCATTGGCGACCGCAGTGTGGGCGGCATGACGGCGCGTGACCAGATGGTCGGGCCCTGGCAGGTTCCCGTGGCTGACTGCGCTGTGACCACGATGGGCTTTGATACCTTGCAGGGCGAAGCGTTTGCCATGGGTGAGCGCACGCCGCTGGCCCTGCTCGACGGCCCGGCTTCGGGCCGCATGGCCGTGGGCGAGTCGATCACCAATCTGGCGGCGGCGGATGTCCGCTCGCTGGGAGACATCAAGCTCTCGGCCAACTGGATGGCAGCCGCCGGGCACGCGGGAGAAGATGCGGCCCTGTTTGACACCGTACAGGCCGTGGCCCTCGATTTTTGCCGTCAGCTCGACTTGTCCATCCCGGTGGGCAAGGATTCGCTTTCGATGAAAACGCGCTGGCAGGCAGACGGGCAGGAAAAACAGGTCGTCGCGCCGCTCTCTCTCATCGTGACGGCCTTCGCGCCCTGCGCCGACGCTCGCCGCACCCTCACGCCGCAGCTCCAGACGCTGCCGGAAGCAGAAACCGAGCTGCTTCTGATCGACCTGGGCGCAGGGAAGAACCGCCTCGGCGGCTCCGCGCTGGCGCAAGTCCATGGCACGACAGGCAATGAAGTGCCGGATGCCGAAGTGGAAAGCCTGCGGGCTTTTTTCAACGCCATCCGGAAACTGGCTTCGGAAGACCTGCTGCTGGCCTACCACGACCGCTCCGACGGTGGCCTGTTCGCCACGGTCTGCGAAATGGCCTTCGCGGGCCACGTCGGCGTCTCCCTGAACCTCGACGGGCTGTGCTACGACCCGCTGATGAACGACATCGACGGCATGGAGCGCAAGCCGGATGTGGTCGATGGCCGTCTGTTCGACCGCATTCTGGCGGCCCTGTTCAACGAAGAACTCGGAGCTGTCGTGCAGATCCGCCGCGAGCAGCGCGAGCAGATCATGACGATTCTGCGTGAAGCGGGCCTGGGCAGCGTCTCCCACCTCATCGGCACGCTCAATGAGCATGACGAAATCCGCGTCTGGCGTAACGCCAAAATGGCCTTTTGCCAGCCGCGTGCCGAATTGCAGCGCGTCTGGTCGGAAACCAGCTACCAGATCGCCCGTCTGCGCGACGACCCGGCCTGCGCGAAGGAAGAATTCGACGCCCTGCTCGATGTGGCCGACCCGGGCCTGTCTGCCCGCCTCACCTTCACGCCCGCCGCCCCTTTTATTTCCAAAGGGGCCGCACCGAAAATCGCCATCCTGCGCGAACAGGGCGTCAATGGCCATGTCGAAATGGCCGCTGCCTTTGCGCGCGCCGGGTTTGACACCTTCGACGTCCACATGAGCGACCTGCAGGCCGGACGCATCCATCTGGCCGACTTCAAGGGCTTCGCTGCCTGCGGCGGGTTCTCTTATGGCGACGTGCTCGGTGCCGGGCAAGGCTGGGCGAAATCCATCCTCTTCAACAGCCGCCTGCGCGAGGAATTTTCTGCCTTCTTCGCACGCCCCGACAGCTTCGCGCTGGGCGTGTGCAACGGCTGCCAGATGATGAGCCAGCTTGCCGACATCATCCCCGGCGCGGAACACTGGCCCACCTTCCAGCGCAATCGCAGCGAGCAGTTCGAGGCGCGGCTGGTCATGGTCGAGCTGCCGGAATCGCCCTCCCTCCTTTTTGCCGGCATGGGCGGCAGCCGCCTGCCCGTCATCGTCTCGCACGGCGAGGGCCGCGCCGAATTCGCCGCTGGCCACAAGCCCGACCAGGCAAGGACGGCGATGCGCTACGTGGACCACCACGGCAAGGTGGCGACGCGCTACCCCTTCAACCCGAACGGCTCACCCGACGGGCTGGCCGGCGTCACCACGCCGGACGGACGTTTCACGATCATGATGCCCCACCCCGAGCGGATTTTCCGGACGGTGCAGATGTCCTGGCACCCGGCCGAATGGAGCGAAGACAGCCCCTGGCTGACGATGTTCCACAATGCGAGGAAGTGGGTGGGGTGATTCGGTCGCCGTGTATTCGGGGCAAGTCTCGTCGGGCTTGCTCCGGCTGCTTCGGCTGCTTGGGCTGCTTGGGCCTTGGGCGTCAGACGCGGCTTTGTACGAACACCTCGAAGTCTTCGACGGGTACCGGCTTTGAAAACCAGTAACCCTGGTAGGCATGGCAGCCCGCTGCGGCGAGGAACTGCTTCTGGGCTTCGGTTTCGACGCCTTCGGCGATGACACCCAGGCCAAGATTCTGGGCCAAGGCGATGATGGTGCGGGCGATGGAGGCATCGTTAGGGTCGGTGAGTACATCGCGCACGAAGGACTGGTCGATTTTCAGTTGATCGAGCGGCAGACGCTTCAGATAGGCCAGCGAAGAGTAGCCCGTGCCGAAATCATCGAGCGAAAAGCCCACGCCAAGTGCCTTCAGGGCGAACATCTTGGCGATGACATCCTCGACCTTGTCGACCAGCAGGCTTTCGGTCAGCTCAAGCTTCAGACGCTTCGGGTCTGCGCCGCAAAGATCGAGAATCGACGAAACGGTAGCAACGAAATCGGGCTGGCGAAACTGGTGGGCACTGACATTGACAGCCAGCGTCAAGCCCTGGAAATCAGGGGCGTTCTGCCAGAGTGCCAGCTGGCGGCAGGCAGTCTCCAGCACCTGATTGCCCAGCGGCAGGATCAGGCCGGTTTCCTCGGCCAGCGGGATGAAGTAAAACGGGGAAACCAGGCCGCGCTGCGGGTGCCGCCAGCGCACGAGCACCTCGGCTCCCGTGACCTGATCGCCGGCAATCTGCGGCTGAAAATGCAGCAGAAACTGCCGGGCAGCCAGAGCCTGGCGCAGATCGTTTTCGAGGGCGGCGCGATCCTGAACGGCGGATTCGAGCGTGGGGTCGAAAAACCGGATGGCATTTCGCCCGGAATCCTTCGATTTGTACATGGCAAGCTCGGCCTGCTTGAGCAGATTTTCTGTGCTGCCAGGCTCTGCACCAAAGAGCGTGACGCCGATGCTGGCCGAGCCATGATGCGTGAGGGTACCGAGCTGATAAGCCCGGCACAATGCGTTTTGCATTTTTTCAGCCAGCATCTCGACGGTACGCGCGGCATCTGCTTCCGTTTTGCCCAGGCCACCTAGCACGACGACGAATTCGTCGCCGCCAAAACGGGCGATGGTGTCACCTTCACGCACGCAAAGCTCCAGCTGCCGGGCGATCTGCCTGAGCAGCTCGTCGCCAGTTTCGTGGCCGTGGGCATCGTTGAGCGTTTTGAAGTTGTCGAGATCGATCAGCAAGAGCGCGCCGAAGATGCCCGTGCGATGCGCGCCTGTCACCGCCTGACGCAGGCGGTCGAGCAGCAGGGTGCGATTGGGCAAGCCCGTGAGCGAGTCATAAAAAGCCAGTTCATTGATGGTTCGCTCGCTTTGCTTGCGCTCGCTGATGTCGCGCGTAACAGCAAAAAGAAACTCGCGCCCCTGAAAGGCGAGATAAGAAGCCGAAATCTCTACGGGAAAAACGCTGCCGTCCTTGCGGCGGAACCGGCGTTCAAAGCACAACGTTCCGGATGCCTTTATTTTTTCCCGATGTTCGACCCACTCTGTCTCGGTGCAGTCAGGGTCGACGTCGGGAATACGCATCTCGAGCAGTTCTTCGCGGGTGTAGCCCAGCTGCAGGCAGGCCTGTTCATTGACCATCAGCAGGCAGGCATCCGGGTCGATCCAGAGCATGGGGTCGGGTGCGTGGTCGATGGCGAAGCTGGACAGATGCAACAGGAATTCGATGCCATGACGACGGCGGGAGGCGGTCTGCAAGCCGGTGATGCGATCCGTCAGCGTGGAAAACCCGAGCGAATCGCTGCGCCGGATGACGAGCAGGCGGGGCTCGCCCTCCCTCGGCCTTTGCAGCACCTTGCCCTGGCAGGGAAAGGGCAAACCATTACCTTTGGCATCGTGGAACGTGAAGGAACCCGCGATCCAGTTACCGCTCCCCGCAAACTGGCGCAGGCGGGCCTGCACCTGATCCGCTGCTTCACGAACGATGTCGGCAAGCCGCTCGCCTTTGGGCGAGGGAGCCGGCAGGCCCAGAAGACGGGCCAGTTCTTCATTGGCATGAACGATCACGCCAGAATCGTCGACCACCAGGACAGGCCCGGCGATCTCGCGCAGTGCCAGCGTGGCGTTGTGGCCGATCATGGCTCGGTCTTGAAGTATTCCCGGCCTTCCAGCGCGTCCGTTTCTTCGCTGATGACCAGATGCACGGCGACTTCGCATTCGGGAGCACCTTCCGCGATGGTCTGGCGCAGTTCGACCTTGGCGTATCCCAGATTCTCGGCCGCAATGCAGCCAAAAACGTTGGAAGTCATCATGCACAACGCCCGCTGGCCCTGGACCTTGTCCTCGAACGGGCAGGCGCGATTTCTGAGGAGGATGTGGCGGTCATCCTGTTCAACGATGTAAAAATCGCCCTGGATGCGTTTTTTCAGGTCGACCAGCACGGCGGCGACCTGCTCGCGGCTAAGGCGGGGCAGCTGCAGCGCATGGCGGTAGTCCTGGTCGATCTGCCGCCCCATGGTCTGGCCGACGACGGCGACAAAACCGGTGGCCTGTTCAAGGCCGACGACATCGCACAGAACATTGGTCATTTCGCGCACGAGGGTACGCATGAACACATCGCGGTTGAGCGAGATATCCAGTGCCGCGATCTGGCAGGCAAAGGGCGATTCCCGGGGTTCGGCCATGGCAACATCCTTTCAGCAATCGGCCAGCCTCCATGAAGAATGAAGGCTGCTTCGGGATGATAAACCATTACCCGGCCAAGCCGGGGATCAGGCAGTTTTCCGCGCGCTGGCGGCTTCTTCCTGCTGGCGCGCGGCACTGCGTCGCGTTCGCCCGGCTCTTGCCGGGACATTGCACAGGCCGCAGACGTAAGCCTTGCCAGGGTCATAGGCGTGGGCAACGAATTGCCCCTGGCAACACTTGCAGGTAGCCAGTGCCAGCATGTTGGCATCGAAATAGCGCACCATGGTCCAGGCGCGGGTCAGGGACAAAACGGTATCCATCTCGTTACGCCCGACCTGCTCCAGGTACATGCGGTAAGCCTTGATGGTCAAATTCAGGTCGCGCAGTTCCGTGTGGCTCAGCAAAAAGTTGTAATAGGCCATGAACAGCGAGGCATGCATATTGGGCTGCCAGGTCATGAACCAGTCAGTAGAAAAAGGGAGCAGGCCCTTCGGAGGAGACTCACCGCGCACTTCCTTGTAGAGGCGGATCAGCCGCTCCCGGCTCAGGCTGGTTTCCGTTTCGAGCAACTGCAGCCGCGCGCCAAGCTGGATCAGCTCGACGGCCAGACCAATGTCTCTCGCTTCGGAGATGACGGATTTATTACGCATCGGGGTTTATCCTCATGAACGCGTCAAAGGAAGCCAGAAAGACCGACGTACCAGACACAAACAGACAAACAGCGCACGGCAACAGCGACCCGGCAGGGCAGGCGTTGCGGGCGGTTCGTTGTTTATCAGCCGACGGTTTCGACAGGTTTGCCAGCCGCCAGAATGGCGGCATGCACACGGCTCACGCCCTGTTCCCGCTCGTGATTGGCGAGCAGATTCAGCAGCAGGCTGTCATCGAAACGGAAGCTGCACAGCAGCATGTCCGCACTGGCCATCTTCAACACTTGCCCCGGTGTCAGGCGATCGAGAATATCGGCGATCTGCTGGCTGATGCCCAGACGAAAAATCGCATTTTCCCGGTCTGCACGAATCATGCTCTGCGCCAGCATGAGATAGGCAAGGTTGACTTCCTTTATATCGTTATAAGTGTCGGTCATTTTCACGGTGCTCTCCTTTGATTTCCAGCTTATAGGTTGGAAAGGCGAGCGGATTATGCAAAAACCTGTCAAGCGTCGCTATCGGCGTAGCTCGGGTTTTAATGTAAGGTTTTTTCTTACAAAACATAGATACCTGATTGAAAAAAAAGCCTTTTTAACTTTACCCAATGAGTTTGAATGCGCCAGCCTCCCGGATTTCGCTCCGCACCGAAATTTTCGCCCGGCGGGCAGGGCTGCCAGAGCCAACGAGGCTTGCGTCAGGGATAATCATGAGGATCACGGGAACCCTTCCCCCGTCGTTGAATCACACCCCTTCGGAAATTCAAGAATCCCTGGAGAAAACATGAAACAAGCCGGTTTGCTATCCGGACGCTGGCTGCTTTCAGCCGCGATCGTCCTGGGCGTGGCAGGGGCTACCGTCTGGCATGTCAATCGCGCCACTGACACGGCATCTGCCCCGCGCTCCGGCAAAAGACCGTTTGGTGGCGACCGCCCCCAGCCTGTCCAGGCGGCAGCGGTAGTTCGTGGAGATGCCGACATCACCTTGCAGGCTCCGGGCACGGTAATGGCAAGAAACACGGCGACTGTCCGGGCTCGGGTGACAGGGCAGCTCGTTCGCATCGCCTTCCACGAGGGGCAGCTCGTCCGGGCGGGCGAGATTCTGGCCGAAATCGACTCGCGCCCTTTTCAGGCGCAGCTCGACCAGGCGGCCGGGCAACTGGCGCGTGACGAAGCCCAGCTCTCCAACGCCCGCGTCGATCTGGCGCGCTACCGCAGCCTCCTTCAGCAGGATGCCATTGCCAGCCAGCAGGTGGACGCCCAGGAAGCTCTGGTACGCCAGTATGAAGGCACGGTCAAAAATGATCGCGGACTGCTGGATGCCGCCCGCCTCCAGCTCGATTTCACCCGCATCCGCGCTCCCTTCGATGGCCGTCTTGGCTTGCGTCAGGTCGACGCGGGAAATCTCGTGCAGCCAGGGGATGCAAACGGGCTGGTCGTCATGACACAGACACGCCCGATCAATGTCGTCTTCGCCATTCCTGCCGACAAGCTGGCCGGGGTGCTGGAACGCCAGCGCGCCGGCAAGACGCTGGCCGTCGATGCATATGACAGCAGCGGCTCGACCCGCCTGGCGCAAGGCCGGCTGGTAAGTATCGACAATCAGGTAGATACCAGCACCGGCACGGTGAAGCTCAAGGCGGAATTCGCCAATGCGGATGAACGTCTATTTCCCAATCAGTTCGTCAATATCCGCCTGCAGGAAAACCGTCTGCACAATGTTTTGCTGGCCCCCTCGGCCGCCGTACAGCGGGGCAGCCAGGGGAGCTTCATGCTGGTTGTCGCCGACGATGGCAGGGTTGCCATGCGGCCTGTTTCCCCGGGGGTGGTTTCAGCCTCCGGAGAGCAGGTCGTCATCGAACATGGCCTGAAGGAAGGCGACCGCGTAGTGATCGACGGCGCGGACAAGCTAAAAGATGGCGCGAAGGTCGAAATTTCGCAGCCAGGCGCCGGAAAAGCCGCCTCTGCGGAAGACGCCACGCCCAGGGCAGGCAAGAGTGACGGCGCGCGCAGCAACGGTAACGGCCACCGCAGCTCCCGCCCGCAATGAATCCCTCCCGGCTGTTCATCCTGCGCCCGGTGGCGACTTCGCTGCTGATGGTGGCGATCCTGCTGGCGGGCCTGATGGCCTGGCGGCTTCTGCCCGTGTCGGCACTCCCCGAAGTGGATTACCCGACGATCCAGGTCACCACGCTTTACCCGGGAGCCAGCCCCGAGGTGATGACCTCCTCCATCACTGCCCCGCTGGAGCGGCAATTCGGCCAGATGCCAGGGCTCAAGCAAATGTCCTCATCCAGTTCGGGCGGCGCATCGGTCATCACCTTGCAATTCGCGCTCTCGCTTTCGCTGGATGTGGCCGAACAGGAAGTGCAGGCCGGAATCAACGCGGCCAGCACCTTCCTGCCGGGCGATCTACCCATGCCGCCGATCTACAGCAAGGTCAATCCGGCGGACTCGCCCATCGTCACCCTGGCCATCACCTCGGCCACGCTGCCGCTGCCGAAAGTCGAAGACCTGGTCGATACGCGGCTGGCGCAAAAACTCTCGCAACTGCCCGGCGTCGGCCTGGTGAGCCTTGCTGGCGGCCATCGCCCCGCCGTGCGCATCCGGGCCAACCCGGCGAAGCTCGCCGCGCGGGGCCTGAATCTCGACGATTTGCGTATCGCCATCGGCAATGCCAATGTCAACATGCCCAAGGGCAGTTTCGATGGCCCCTTGCGCGCCTCGACGCTGGATGCCAACGACCAGCTCAAGTCCGCCGAAGAATACCGCCAGCTCGTCCTCGCCTGGAAAAACGGTGCGCCCATCCGCCTGCAGGATGTCGCAGAAATCATCGACGGCGCGGAAAATGAACGCCTCGCGGCCTGGGCCAACCGCACCCCCGCCATACTCCTCAACATCCAGCGTCAGCCCGGCGCGAACGTGATCCAGACCGTCGAGGGCATCAAGGCCTTGCTGCCGAAACTCCAGACCACCCTGCCCGACACGGTCGATGTGCAACTGCTGACCGACCGCACAACACCCATCCGCGCCTCGGTGCGCGATGTACAGCTCGAACTGCTGCTGGCCGTAGCCCTTGTCGTCGCGGTCATCTTCGTTTTTCTGCGGAATCTGTCTGCCACGATCATCCCGGCCGTAGCTGTCCCGCTGTCGCTGGTGGGAACCTTCGGCGTCATGTATCTGGCCGGCTTCTCGATCAACAACCTGACGCTGATGGCACTGACCATCGCCACCGGCTTTGTCGTCGATGACGCCATCGTCATGATCGAAAACGTGGCGCGCCACATCGAAGCGGGCGAGCCGCCGCTGGAAGCCGCCCTCAAGGGCAGCCGCCAGATCGGCTTCACCATCATTTCCCTCACGGTTTCGCTCATCGCCGTACTGATCCCGCTTCTGTTCATGGGCGACGTAGTAGGCCGCCTGTTCCGCGAATTCGCCATCACCCTCGCGGTGGCCATCCTCATTTCCGCCGTTGTCTCTCTCACACTCACGCCCATGATGTGCGCCCGGCTGCTGCGCCACACGCCCGAAGAAAAACAAGGCAGGTTTCAGCGCGCCATGGGGCAATGGTTCGACCGCATCATCCATCACTACGGCATCTGGCTTTCCTGGGTTCTCGACCACCAGAAAACCACCCTGTGGGTCGCCGCAGGCACACTGGGCCTGACAGCACTCCTCTACGTCGCCATCCCCAAGGGCTTCTTTCCGGTGCAGGATACCGGCGTCATCCAGCTCATCACCGAAGCCCCGCAAACCACCTCCTTCGCCGCCATGGCGCAACGCCAGCAGGCCGTAGCCGACATCGTGCTCACCGATCCGGCAGTAGAAAGCCTGTCTTCCTTCATCGGCGTCGACGGGGCCAATGTCACGCTCAACAGCGGCCGCATGCTGGTCAACCTCAAACCGAAAAATGTTCGTAGTCTGGATGCGAAAGCCGTCATCCATCGCCTGCAGGAAAAGCTGGACGCCTTGCCCGGAACACGCAGTTTCATGCAGCCGGTACAGGATCTGACCATCGAAGATCGCGTCAGCCGCACCCAGTTCCAGTTCAGCCTGCAAGACGCCGATGCCGCCGAACTGGCTCTATGGGCTCCCCGGCTCGTCGAACGTTTTTCCCGCCTGCCACAACTGCGCGATATCGCCAGCGACGTGCAGGACAACGGCCTGCAAGCCACGCTCGACATCGACCGTGCAGCAGCCGGACGGCTGGGCATTACCGTCGCCGCCATCGACAACGCACTCTACAACGCCTTCGGCCAGCGGCTGGTGTCTACCCTGTTTACGCAATCCAATCTCTACCGCGTCGTGCTGGAAGTCCACCCCGAATTCCGCCAGACGCCTTCATCGCTCGAGAACTTTCATCTCATCGCCCCCAATGGTGCCCGTGTGCCGCTGACGGCCATCGCCCGCATCCGCGAACAGCCCGCCTCGCTGGCGACACACCACATCGGCCAGTTTCCGGCCGCCACGCTCTCCTTCAACCTCGCACCGGGTGTCTCGCTGGGCGAGGCGGTCGCGGCGATTCATGACGCGCTGGCCGAACTCGACCCACCCGCCAGCCTGGAAACCCGGTTTCAGGGCGCAGCACTTGCCTACCAGGCATCGCTGACCAACACACTGCTGTTAATCCTCGCCGCCATCATCACCATGTACATCGTCCTGGGCGTGCTCTACGAGAGTTTCATCCATCCCGTCACCATTCTCTCCACGCTGCCTTCGGCGGCCATCGGAGCCTTGCTGGCCCTCATGCTGGCGGACAAGGATCTGGGCATGATCGCCGTGATCGGCATCATCCTGCTGATCGGCATCGTCAAAAAGAACGCCATCATGATGGTGGACTTCGCCTTGCAGGCCGAACGCGAAGAAGGCAAACCGCCACGCGAAGCGATTTTTGAAGCCTGCCTGCTGCGCTTGCGCCCCATCCTGATGACGACGCTGGCCGCCCTCCTGGGCGCGCTACCGCTGATGCTGGGCAGCGGCATGGGCTCGGAGCTGCGCCACCCGCTGGGGATCACCATGGTGGGCGGGCTGCTGGCAAGCCAGGTGCTGACACTCTTCACGACCCCCGTGATCTATCTCGCCTTCGACCGCCTCGCCCGCCGTTCTGCGACGGCAGACGATGCCGCGCCATGAACCCTTCGGCGACCTTCATCGCCCGCCCCGTAGCCACCTGGCTGCTCACGCTGGCCATCGCCCTCGTCGGGCTGGTGGCCTTCCGGCTGCTGCCGGTATCCCCGCTGCCCCAGGTCGACTTCCCGACGATTTCGGTGCAGGTTTCACTCGCCGGAGCCAGCCCGGACACCATGGCCACCACCATCGCCACGCCGCTGGAGCGCGCGCTGGGCGTCATCGCCGGAGTGACGGAAATCACCTCCACCAGCTCCCAGGGCAATACCCGCATCATCCTGCAATTCGACCTTTCGCGTGACATCGACGGCGCATCGCGTGATGTGCAGGCAGCACTCAACGCCGCGCGGCCACTCCTGCCCGGCGGCCTCACGGGAAACCCGACCTGGCGCAAGGTGAACCCGGCGGATGCACCCATCATGATCCTGGCATTGACCTCGGACACACTCTCCCGCGCCCGGATGTATGACGCCGCATCCACCCTCCTGGCGCAGAAAATCTCGCAGGTCGAAGGTGTCGGGCAAGTTACGGTCGGAGGCGCATCCCTGCCGGCCGTGCGCGTCGAGCTCGACCCGCCCGCCATGAATGCGCGGGGGATCAGCCCGGAAGATGTGCGTAACGCCATCATCAGCACCAATGTGAATCGCCCCAAAGGCAGCCTGGAAAATGAGGCGCAGCACTGGCAGCTGGCCGCCAACGACCAGGCCCGCACGGCCGCCGACTATCGCCCGGTCATCATCCGCTGGCAAGCGGGAGCAGCCATTCGCATCGAGGATGTCGCCCACGTCAGGGATTCCATGCAGGACGTGCGTAACGCGGGGCTCGTCAATGGAAAACCGGCTGTCATGCTCTTCGTCTACCGCCAGCCAGGGGCAAATATCGTCGCCACGGTGGATCGTGTCCGCGCGCTGACGCCTGCCCTGCGCGCAACGATTCCGGCGGCCATGTCGCTCGATGTCACCATGGATCGCACACCGGCCATCCGCGCGGCCCTGACCGAAGTAGAGCGCACCCTGTTCATCGCCGTCGTGCTGGTCGTTCTGGTGGTGCTGGTATTCCTGCGTAATTTCCGGGCAGCACTGATTCCGAGCGTCGTCGTGCCCGTTTCGCTCATCGGCAGCTTTGCCGCCATGTATCTGCTGGGCTACAGCCTCAACATGCTCTCGATGATGGCCCTGGTAATCAGCACGGGCTTTGTCGTCGATGACGCCGTGGTTGTGGTGGAAAACATCTCGCGCCACATCGAAAATGGCCTGTCGCCACGCGAAGCCGCCCGGCAGGGCGCGCGGGAAGTTGGTTTCACGGTGCTCTCGATGAGCCTGTCGCTCATTGCCGTTTTCATCCCCATCCTGATGATGGGCGGCATCGTAGGCCGTCTGTTCCGCGAATTCGCCGTCACCCTTTCTGTCGCCATTCTGATCTCGCTGCTGCTCTCCCTGACCACCACGCCGATGATGTGCGCGCGGCTGCTCAAGCCCGCGCGGGAATCGGCCCCGACGGGCTTTTTCCGGATTTTTGAACGCGTTTTTTCCGCCATGCAGGCCGGCTACTGCCGCAGTCTCGATGCCGCGCTAAGACACGACAAATGGATGCTCCTGCTTCTGGCGGCGACCATCGGCCTCAACATTTATCTCTACGGCATCATCCCAAAAGGCTTCTTCCCGCAGCAGGATGTGGGCCGCCTGATGGGCAGCATCCAGGCCGACCAGAGCATTTCCTTTCAGGCCATGCAAGAAAAGCTGAAAAACTATGTCGAAATCGTCCGCGCCGATCCCGCCGTCGATAACGTCGTCGCCTTCACCGGCGGCGGCCAGCGCAACAGCGGAATGATGTTCGTCTCGCTCAAGCCGCTGGCCGAACGCAAACTTTCCTCCGAGGAGGTCATCGCCCGCCTGCGCCCGAAGCTCGCCCGCGAACCCGGCGCCAGTCTTTTCCTGCAGTCCCAGCAGGATGTCCGCATCGGCGGGCGGCCGGGCAATGCCCAATACCAATACACCCTGCAAGCCGACAGCATCGAAGAATTGCGCCTGTGGGAGCCGCGTGTGCGCCATGCCCTGAGCCAGCTGCCGCAACTGGCCGACGTGAATACCGACCAGCAGGACAAAGGCCAGCAGACCACGCTAGTCATCGACCGGGACGCCGCCGCCCGTCTGGGGGTATCCATCAAGGCTATCGACACCACGCTCAACAACCTTTTCGGACAACGGCTCGTCTCCACCATTTACAACCCGCTCAACCAGTATCGCGTTGTCATGGAAGCCGCGCCGCCCTACTGGCAGAATCCGCAGACACTGAAGGATATCCAGATCGTCACCACAGACAGCAACGGCGGCAACGCTTCCCGCATCATCCCGCTGTCCGCGCTGGCGCGCTGGGAACCTTCAGCCACACCGCTCGCCGTCAATCATCAGGGGCAGTTCGCGGCCTCGACGATTTCCTTCAACCTGCCCGCCGCCGTATCGTTGTCGGACGCCACCCGCGCCATCGACGACGCCCTGCGCCAACTGGGTGTCCCCTCGACCGTCCAGGGCAGCTTCCAGGGGACGGCCAAAGGCTTTCAGGATTCCCTCAAGACCCAGCCACTGCTGATCCTGGCCGCCCTCATCACGGTGTATCTGGTGCTGGGCATCCTCTACGAAAGCCTGATTCATCCGCTGACCATTCTTTCCACCCTGCCTTCGGCGGGCGTGGGCGCCATCCTGGCCCTCCTGCTGTTCAAGACCGAGTTTTCAGTCATCGCGCTCATCGGCGTTATCCTCCTGATCGGCATCGTCAAGAAGAACGCCATCATGATGATCGACTTCGCCATCGACGCGGAGCGGCGCGAAGGGCTGAGCCCGGAAATCGCCATCCGCCAGGCCTGCCTGCTGCGTTTCCGCCCCATCATGATGACGACAATGGCCGCGCTGTTTGGCGCGATCCCGCTGGCCGCAGGTTTTGCCGAGGGCGCGGAATTCCGGCGGCCTCTGGGCATCGCCATCGTCGGCGGCCTGATCCTCAGCCAGCTGCTCACGCTCTACACCACACCGGCGGTCTATCTCGCGCTGGATCGCCTTCGTCTGCGCCGGGTGAGAAAAACCGGTGCTCCCCCCGGCGCACTGCCGCTGAATAACGGGATTCCCTCATGACACGCCCTGCTCCCCGCCTGACGATCCTGCCGGTTCTGCTGATCCTGACAGGCTGCGCCGTCGGCCCGGATTATCATCGCCCGGCATTTGCGACACCGGCCACCTTCAAGGAAGCTGCTATCTGGCAACCGGCACAATCCCCAAACCCGGCGATGCCCGAACCGCACGGCGACTGGTGGAAAATCTATGGCGATGCCCAGCTCGATGAACTGATCCCGCAACTGCTGTTATCCAACCAGAACATTGCGGCGGCGGCGGCCCAGCTTCGTCAGACGCAGGCATTGCTGGAAGCGGCAAATTCAGCCCGTTTCCCGGTGCTGGGGGCCAGCCTGTCGGGCACACGCGCCAGCTCCCCCGGCGCAGCGGGCAGCGTCTCCCCGGCAAACGCCGTCAAACTCGCGCTCAATGCCAGCTGGGAACCCGACCTTTGGGGGCGGATCGGCCGAAATGTCGAAGCCGGGCAGGCCTCGGTTCAGGCAAGCAAAGCCGATCTGGATTCCGCCCGGCTCTCGGCCCAACTGACGCTCGCCCAGACGGTATTTCAACTGCGCGTGGCAGATGCACAACGCGCTTTACTGGCACAAACGATCAAGGCAGACGAACGCTCGCTGGAAATCACCCGGAACAGGCAGTCCGCCGGAGTGGCAAGCCGACTCGATGTGGTTCAGGCCGAAACCCAGCTGGAATCCGCGCGCGCCCAGGCCAGCGATATGGCAACCCAGCGAGCGCGTCTGGAGCATGCCATCGCCTTGCTAACCGGAAAAACACCAGCGGAGCTCAGCCTTGCGGCCATCACCGGCCTGCCTGCCCTGCCCCCGCTTCCCGAGATGCTGCCCGCAGCACTCCTCGAACGTCGCCCCGATATCGCCGCTGCCGAACGCCGCGTAGCCGCCGCCAACGCTGCCATCGGCATCAGCCAGGCGGCCTGGTTCCCCAGCCTCACATTCAACGCAAGCGGCGGTTACCAGAACAACAGCCTGTCCCGGCTTCTTACCCAACCTCACCGTTTCTGGTCGCTAGGCCCCTCGCTGGCCCTCACCATTTTCGATGGCGATGCCCGCAGCGCAGAGCAGGCCGGGGCCATGGCCGCCTACGACAAGACCGTGGCCCTCTATCGGCAGGTCGTGCTGACAGCCTTTCAGGAGGTTGAAGACAATCTCGCCACCTTGAATGGTTTGCACGAGGAAATCGCCAGCCAGACCCGCGCTACCCGGTCTGCCGACGAAGCCCTGAAAATTGCCGAAACCCAGTATCGCGCCGGCGTGGTCAGTTATCTGAATGTCGTCACCGCGCAAACCACCGCCTTGACGGCAAGACGCGCACTCATCACCCTCCAGGGCCAGATTCTGTCGGCCCATGCCATGCTGCTGAAAACCTTTGCCGGGGATTTCCCATCCCGAAAAGAGCAATCCCATTTGATACCCATCCAACCCGCCCCCCCATCCCCGTAGGGGCGAATCATCATTCGCCCTGAATACATGCCGATTCGATCCCCTGCCCTCCCGAAAAGAGAGCGGCAACCTGCAATAGAATGGACGCGCCATGGATTCGAAAATCAATTTCTGCAGCACTTGCGGCGCATCCGCCACCATCCGCATTCCCGAAGGTGACAGCCTGCCTCGCGCCGTTTGCGATAGTTGCGGCTTCATTCATTACCAGAATCCGAAACTGGTCGTCGGCACTCTCCCGGTATGGGAAAACAAAATCCTGCTGTGCCGCCGCGCCATCGAACCTCGATACGGTTTCTGGACGCTGCCTGCGGGCTTCATGGAAAACAATGAAACCATGGTGGAAGCGGCTATGCGCGAAACCCGCGAGGAAGCCTGCGCCAATGTCGAAACAGGCAGGCTTTACACGCTCATCAGCGTGCCGCATATCAGCCAGATCCACGCCATTTTTGAAGCGCGCCTGCTCGACCTGAATTTCGCAGCCGGGGTCGAAACCCTGGAAACGCGATTATTCAGTGCTGATGAAATCCCCTGGAAGGACATCGCCTTTCGCACCATCGCCCTGACTCTGCGACACTTCCTCACAGATCGCGCAAACGGGCAATTCAGCTTCCTTTGCACCGACCTCCCACCCCCCTGAACCCCGGGACGAAGGTCTGAATGGCCCTACGGGCTGGGCCGATCATCAGCCCGCCGTTTTTCTGCCGCAGGGTCAAACTCAACAGGAATCACCATCTGGAATGCTTCCCCCAGCAAGCCGGCAGGAATACCAACCCAGCCCACGGCACGGCGGAGCATGTTCAGCGCGGCGGTATCCAGATCGGCATGGCCGCTGCTCTCCTCCAGGCTGACCACAGGAATTTTCCCGCCCGCCGCCGCCAGGCGCAGGCTGACCACGCCACCATTGCCCGCTTCGCGAGCTGCCTGCGGATAATCACGAAACTGCCGGGTAGCACGGGCCAGGGCAATGCGGTAACGGCGCAGCCCCGACTGCGTATCTTCATGCACGTTCGCCACATCGACCCCTTGCCCGGGCAAGCCTGATGCATTGAGGCTTGCCACCGGCGAAGATGGCGGGCGTTCTGGCATGGCCGGTATCAACGCCGCTGACGGAGAAAACGAAGACGAAACAGCCGCTGATGCCGGAAGCATTTTCTGTGGTTTCGTTGGCGACTTCGCTTCTGAGCTTGCCTCTGTCGGCGGGCGGAGTTCTTCCCCGGGGGTGCCCATCGTTGAGGTACGCGCTTTTGCGGCCAGCAGCCGCGTATCCAGCCGGGCTTGTCCGGATGAGCGTTCCAGCCTGCCTGCGTCAGCTTTTTCCTCGGGTTGAAAGAGCAGGATCGCATGCAGGCCCAGCGAGATCAGCAAGGCTTGCAGCAGCATTCGCAAGTGCTGCCCCATCCTTCCCTCCTCCTGAACAGAACGAAATATTGAACCCAGGGAAACACTGATTAATTTGCCAGCCCCGCGATGCGGAATACGGAAATGCGGAGGATCAGGCAGGCATGGGCCAGACGCCGGAAAAAATCTTGTCTGCCCAGAAGAGGGCGGTGATGGTCTTGGCATCGGTGATTTCGCCATCACGCACGGCCAGCAGGGCATCCGGCAAGGAAAGTTCGATCACTTCGAGAAATTCGCCCTGGTCACGGTCATGGCCGACGAAAGACAGGCCATGCGCCAGAAAAATCTCGATGCGTTCGTTGGAATAGCCGATGCAAGGGTGCATCACACCGAGATAACGCCAGTGGCGGGCCTTGTAGCCGGTTTCCTCGCGTAATTCGCGCCGGGCGGTGTCCAGAGGCGGCTCACCCTGGTCGATCTTTCCGGCGGGCAATTCGAGAAAGACTTGCCCAACGGGATAACGAAACTGGCGTTCAAAGAGCAGCTTGCCGTTATCGAGCGTGGCCAGCATAACGACTGCACCGGGGTGAGCGATGTGCTCGCGGATGGCCTCGCGGCCATCCGGCAGGCGTACCACATCGGAGAGCACCTTGAGCAGGCAACCGTCATAAACCTGCTCTGTCGCCAGCCGCGTTTCGATGAGCAGCTGGTCCTGCCGTGTTTGCCGGGCAAGGCTGTCCGCAGTATCGGTCATGAACGGTTTCGCGCAGGGCCGAAGCAGACGGAGCCTTCGTCGGGGATCAGAGGGAGCGCAAGAGGCTCAGCGTGCCCAGATACATCGAAATCTGCGGGAACATGCCCAGTGCGGCGATGGACAGACCGTTGATCGACAGGAGCAGACGCATGTCGAATCCGGCACGGATGGGCGACTTGTCTTCCGGCGCATCGAAATACATCAGCTTGACGATACGCAGGTAATAGAACGCGCCAAACAGGGAGAAGACCACGGCGAAAATGGCCAGCCAGAGCATGCCTGCGTCGATGACGGCCAGAAGTACCAGGAATTTTGCCCAGAAGCCGACGAAGAAGGGGATGCCGGCCATGGAGAACATGACGATGGCCATCATCGCGGCATACCAGGGGCTGCGCTGGTTGAGCCCCTTGAAGTCGTCGATTTCCTCGGCTTCGTGTCCTGAGCGGGAAAGAAGCAGAATCATGCCGAAGGCTCCCAGCGACATCAGGACATAAACGATGACGTAATAGAGGGAGGCACTGTAGGCAGCAATGGCACGATTGGGGTCGACACCCCCTCCGGCCACACCGGAGAGCAGGCCCAGCAGGACGAAGCCCATGTGGGAGATCGTCGAATAGGCCAGCATGCGCTTGAGATTGGTCTGGGCAATGGCGGCCAGATTGCCGAGGGCGATGGAAAGCACGGCCATGATGAGCAGCATCATCTGCCATTGGCTGGCCAGATCAAACAGGCCGTACACCAGCAGGCGCATCGCCATGGCAAAGGCAGCGAGCTTGGGGGCCGAACCAATGAGAAGGGCGATGGGCGTCGGTGCGCCGTGATAGACGTCCGGAATCCACATGTGGAAGGGGGCCACGCCCAGCTTGAAGGCCAGGCCGGCCATCAGGAATACCAGGCCAAAAAGGAGAACGCTCTTGTTGGCCGTACCCTGATACATGGATTGGGCGATGGCACCGATTTCCAGAGTTCCCGTCGCGCCGTAAATCATGGACATGCCGTACAGCAGCAGGCCGGAGGCAAGTGCGCCCAGGACAAAATACTTCATGGCAGCTTCGGTCGCACGGGCCGAATCACGGTCGAGGGCAACCAGGGCGTACAGCGAGAGGGAAAGGAGTTCCAACCCCAGATAAACGCTGACGAGGTGACTGGCGGAAATCAGCACCATCATCCCGAGAGTGGCCGAGAGCACGAGAACGTAATACTCCGTCTTTTCCAGACCACGCAGGGCAAGATAGGCCCGGTTGTAAGTCAGGACAAACATGACGGCAATGGCAGTCAGCAGTTTCAGGAGGCTGCCAAGCGAGTCGCTCACGAACATGTTGCTGAAGGTCAGCACCACCTGGCCGTCGATGAGCATGATGTAGGAAATCAGCGCGCAGCCGACGAGTGTTGCCTGCGCGAGGAAGGCTATCAGCCAGCGTCTGGAGGCAGGCAAAACCAGGTCGATCAGCAGGATGCTGCAAAGCATGACGAGGAGGAAAATCTCCGCTGCTGCCGGGTAGAAATCAGGGATGACAAAATTCAGCATAGTTGCGTCTCGAAGGCCGGGCCGGTGTCAGTCGTTGCGATCAGATCAGTTTGCTGATCGCGACATGTTTGAGCAGATGATCGACCGAGGCATGCATCACTTCGGTAAAGGGCAGCGGATACAGGCCCATCCCCAGCACACACAGGGCCAATATGGCAAGAATCAGGAATTCGCGGGCGTTGATGTCTTTCATTTCGGCGACATGCTCGTTGGTGATCGCACCAAAAGCCACACGCTTGTACATCCAGAGGGTGTAGGCCGCACCGAAGATCAGGGTCGTGGCTGCCACGAAGCCGATCCAGAAATTGGCCTTGACCGCGCCGAGGATGACCATGAATTCACCCACGAAACCCGAGGTGGCCGGCAGGCCGGCATTGGCCATGGAAAACAGCAGGAAGAAGGCGGCAAACTTTGGCATGACATTGACAAGGCCGCCGTAATCGGCGATCTGGCGGCTGTGCAGGCGGTCGTACATGACGCCGATGCACAGGAACATCGCGCCGGAAACGAAGCCATGAGAAATCATCTGCACCAGCGCGCCTTCAAGGCCAATCTGGTTGAAGAGGAAGAAGCCCAGTGTGACGAAACCCATGTGGGAAATGGAGGAATAGGCAACCAGCTTCTTCATGTCGGCCTGAACCAGCGCGATGAAGTAGATATAAACCACCGCCGTCAGGGAAAGGGCGATCATCAGGCCGGAGAGCATCTGGCTGGCGTCGGGCAGGATGGGCATGGAAAACCGCAGGAAGCCGTATGCACCGAGCTTGAGCATGATGGCAGCCAGCACGACTGAGCCGCCCGTCGGGGCTTCGACGTGGGCATCCGGTAGCCAGGTATGCACCGGCCACATCGGCACTTTGACGGCAAAGGCCACGAGGAAGGCCAGGAAGAGCCAGATCTGCGGGGTCAGGCCCAGCGGAAGGGTATGCCAGTCCAGGATGCTGAAGCTGCCGGATTGCAGGAAGAGGTAGATGAGCGAGAGCAGCATCAGGAGCGAACCCGCCAGCGTGTAGAGGAAGAACTTGAACGCGGCATAGACGCGGTTCGGCCCGCCCCAGACGCCGATGATGATGTACATCGGGATCAGCGAGGCTTCAAAGAAGACATAGAAGAGCACGCCATCCAGGGCGCAGAAAATGCCGTTCATGAGGCCGGACATGACGATGAATGCGGCCATGTATTGCGCCGTTTTGCGTTCGATGACCTGCCAGCCTGCCAGAACCACCAGAATGGTGATGAAGCTGTTGAGGAGGATGAAGAGAACCGATATGCCATCCACACCCAGGAAGTAGTTGATGTTGTACTGGGCGATCCAGGGGGCCTGCTCGACGAACTGCATCGCGCTGCTGCTGCGGTCGAAATGAAGGTAGAGCGGCAGGGTCACGAGGAAACCGGCGATCGAGGCCAGCAAGGCCAGAACACGCGCCAGACCGGCATTGCGATCGGAACCGGTGGAAAGCACGAGGATGGCTCCGATGATGGGCACCCAGATCGACAGGCTAAGCAGGTTGGTAGACATCATTTCTTCAGGTTCCAGAGGGCTTCCGGTGCGTGAGTTTGTGTATTTCAGTGTGGCGACGGTTGTTCAGCAAATTTGTGCCTTGCCCGACACTCACATCCGGAAAACCCAGAGCGTCAGGAGGACAAAGACGCCAAAGATCATCATGAAAGCGTATTGGTAGATATGGCCAGTCTGCAGGAGGCGGGCAACGGAAGCGACCAGGCCCACCAGACGCGCTGAGCCATTGACCAGCAGGCCATCGATCAGGAGCTGGTCTCCGCTCCTCCAGAGGTTGCGCCCCAGTGCACGCGAGCCACCGGCAAAGACGATTTCGTTGATCCTGTCGAAGTAGTACTTGTTTTCGAGCAGGGTGTGGATGGGTTTGAAGCGGTTCATGATGGCGGCGGGGATGTCCGGACGCTTCAGGTAGAAGAACCAGGCGACCACCACACCGGCCATCGCCAGGAAGAAGGGTAATTGGGTCATGCCGTGCAAGGCCATGGCAGCCGCACCATGGAATTCTGCTTTCATGTGGGCCATGGCATGGTGGGAATGGGCGATTTCGACAGCACTGCCGAAGAAGTCGCCATACAGCATGGGTTCGATGGCGATGTATCCGATGACGAGAGAGGGGATGGCCAGCAGAACCAGCGGCAGGGTCACCACCCCGGGGGATTCGTGCGGCTTGCCGCCGTGGTGGCCGTGATCGTCATCATGGTGATGTTCGTCGTGCGGAGCCTGGTCGTATCTTTCCTCGCCGTGGAAGACCAGGAAATACATGCGGAAGGAATAGAAAGCCGTCACGAACACGCCCGCGACCACGGCAAAGTAGGCGAAGCCGGAACCGGGCAGGTGCGACAAGGCCACCGCCTCGATGATCGAGTCCTTGGAATAGAAGCCAGAGAGGAAGGGCAGACCGATCAGGGCGAGCGAGCCGATCAGGGAAGTCAGCCAGGTGATCTTCATGTGCTTCCAGAGGCCGCCCATGTAGCGGATGTCCTGGTTGTGATGGCAGCCCATGATGACCGAGCCTGCCCCGAGGAACAGGAGTGCCTTGAAGAAGGCATGGGTCATCAGATGGAAGACGGCCACGGAATAGGCGGATGCGCCAAGAGCAACCGTCATGTAGCCCAGCTGGGAGAGGGTCGAGTAGGCGACGACACGCTTGATGTCATTCTGGATGATGCCGAGGAAGCCCATGAAGAGCGCGGTGATGGCTCCGATGACCATGATGCAGGAGAGCGCGGTGTCGGAAAGCTCGAACAGCGGCGACATGCGCGTGACCATGAAGATACCGGCCGTCACCATGGTGGCGGCGTGGATCAGGGCGGAAATCGGTGTCGGGCCTTCCATGGAATCCGGCAGCCAGACGTGCAGCGGGAACTGGGCCGATTTACCCATCGCACCCACGAAGAGGCACAGACAGATGACGGTGATCAGCATCCATGGCGCGCCGGCAAAGAGCTCGATGTTCTGGGCAGCCAGCATCTCGCGCTGGGCAAAGACCTGGGCGTAGTCAAGTGTGCCAGCGTAAGCCGCGATCAGGCCAATGCCCAGCAGAAAACCGAAGTCGCCGACTCGATTGACCAGAAAGGCCTTGAGATTGGCGTAAATCGCCGTCGGACGGGTGTACCAAAAACCGATCAGAAGATAGGAAACGAGGCCCACCGCTTCCCAGCCGAAGAAGAGCTGGAGGAAGTTGTTGGACATCACCAGCATCAGCATCGAGAAGGTGAACAGCGAGATGTAG
>CAZFPI010000031.1:6777-24593 GCA_964521075.1 uncultured Sterolibacterium sp. | reverse complement strand
AACGGTGTTCCTCGTCGAGGATGACCAGCCCCAGACGGGTGAATTGCACATCCTTCGAGAGCAGACGATGCGTGCCCACGAGAATATCGATCTTGCCCTCGGCCAAGTCACGGATGGCCTGGGCCTGTTCCTTCTCGCTACGAAAACGGGAAAGCTCCGCCACTTTCACCGGCCAGTCGGCAAAACGGTCGGCAAACGTCCGGTAATGCTGCTCGGCCAGAAGTGTCGTCGGGCACAGCACGGCCACCTGCTTCCCGCCCGAGACGGCCACAAAAGCCGCGCGCAGGGCGACTTCGGTCTTGCCAAAGCCGACATCGCCACACACCTGCCGATCCATCGGCTTGCCGGAACGCATATCAGCGACCACGGCATCGATGGCCGCCTGTTGATCCGGCGTTTCCTCGAAACCAAAGCCATCGGCAAAGGCTTCGAGGTCATGCAGGTTGAAATCGAACCTGTGGCCCTGGCGCGCCGCACGTTGCGCGTAAAGGTGCAAGAGCTCGGCGGCGGTATCGCGCACCTGCAAGGCGGCCTTTTTCTTCGCCTTTTCCCACTGGCCGCTGCCCAGCTTGTGCAGTTGCACGGCCTCCGGGTCAGCTCCGCTGTAACGGCTGATGAGCTGCAACTGCGCCACTGGCACATACAGCACATCGCCACCCGCATATTCAAGATGTAAAAACTCGTTTTTCTCCTGCCCAACCCCCATATCAAGCAAGGCCAGCCCCAGATAACGGCCAATGCCATGCTGCTCATGCACCACCGGGTCGCCGGTTTTCAGTTCGGAAAGATCGCGCAACCAGCCTTCGAGATTGCTGCGCTTTGCCCCGCGTCTGGAAGCACTGCGCGGGCGTGCCGTGGCTGCGTAAAGCTCGTTTTCGGTAACGATGGCGACCCTGGCATCATTCAGCACGAAGCCGCCAGAAAGCGGAGCCACACCCAGCATGAAGCTTTCCGTCGAAGCCAGAAAAGCCGCGAAATCCGGGCAAGGCTCGGGCTTCAGGCCATATTCGACGAGATACTCCTGGATGGTTTCACGCCGTCCCGGCGATTCGGCCAGCAACAAGGTTCGCCCCCTGAAACTGGCCAGATGCCCGCGCAGCAAAGACAAGGGATCATCCGCACGGCGGTCGGCCGCCACGGGCGGCGGCGGTGGCACAAGCGCGTCTTGCAAGGCCGCACCAACGGGTGTCGGCAATACAAGCCGGGGGAAGCTGGCAATCCGGCTGAAAAACTGCTCATCGGCAAGATAAATTTCCTGCGGCGGCAGGATGGGCCGGCTTTTCTCGCCATCCATCAGACGATGCCGCTCGCGCAGATCGCGCCAGAATTCGCCGATGGCCCCGGGTACATCATGATGCTGCAGCAACACCGTCTCCGATGGCAGATAGTCGAACAGGGTCGCCATCGCACCTTCTTCAAAAAACAGCGGCAGATAGTATTCGATGCCTCCCGGAGCCACGCCGTTGCTCACATCCTTGTAGATCGGCGTGCGAGAGGCATCCCCCTCGAAAACCTCGCGGAATCTTGCCCGGAAACGGCTGCGCCCCCCGCCGGGCGCATCGTCGATGGGAAACTCACGCGCCGGCAGCATCCGGATTTCCGGCACGGGGTACAGGGTGCGCTGGGTGTCGACATCAAAAGTGCGGATGCTTTCCACTTCCTCATCGAACAGATCAATGCGGTAAGGCAGGGCCGTACCCATGGGAAAGAGATCGATCAGGCCGCCGCGCACGCTGAATTCGCCCGGTGCGACAACCTGCGTCATCGACTGATAGCCTGCCAAAGTCAGCTGGGCACGCAATTTATCGAGTGCCAGACGCTCGCCCTTCTTGAGAAAGAAAGTATGGGCCGCGAGAAAGGATGGCGGGGCCAGGCGCGTCAAAGCCGTACTGGCCGCAGTAATCAGGATATCGCAAGCCCCCTGCGAAACGGCATAAAGTGTCGCCAGCCGTTCGGAAACCAGATCCTGATGCGGCGAAAAGCTGTCATAAGGCAGGGTTTCCCAGTCCGGAAGAAGATGGATTCGCAGTGCTGGCGCGAACCATTGCGCTTCCTCATGCAGCCGCTGGGCGTCCAGCGGGCTCGCAGCGATCACCAGCAACAGCCGCCCGCAGGCCATCTGCGCCGCCCGGACGACGGCCAGCGCATCTGCCGAGCCAGCAAGCAAGGGCAGATCGACACGCCGCCCCGCACCCGGCAGGGAGGCCAGCCACGGCAAAGACAGCCCGAACGAAGAATCAGAGGAAGAAGAAGACATGAGAAAACGCCAAAACCCACAGATTATATCGGCTCGACGAAGTGCCAGCAGACACACACCGCTTCAACGAACGATTGCCCAGGGCAATCGCATTCAAGATTTGCATTCAAGATCTTCCACCCCGCAGGGGCGAATCATTATTGATCCGGCCCGCAAATGTATGAAGTCGTCACCCCGGCGAACGCCGGGGTCCAGTTGTGGGAAACAAGTCCGTTACTGGATTCCGGCCTTCGCCGGAATGACGAAAACTTTAGACTTTATCGGGCCAGATCATTATTCGCCCCGAACCCCCTTCGCGCGATGCCCCGACATACGGCCTTATTTTCAACCCTGCCGGGGCTCGCCCCGGCTGGCGCGCTGGATAAATCGGTGGGGAATCAATCCTCGAAAATCAAATGCGCAATAATCAGACGAAATACCCGGTTATCCCATCCTGATGCCCCCCTCCGCCGCAGCTCCCCTGCCTCCCGTTCCTACCCTGCCTCACGGCAAACGGCTGCTGGCCGTAGTGCTGCTGGCCATCGTCTATGCCACCTTCGGCACGGGGACATTCCACCTGTTCCAGACAGTCTCGATCCTGCCCATCCTCTGGATACCCGATGGCATCGCCCTGGCTGTCATGCTGCTCAATGGCCGCTGGCTGTGGCCGGGGGTTCTTCTGGGCTCCCTGGCCTCGATGCTCAGTAGCGGATTCGCCCCCGCCGAAGCAGCCGGGCTCGCTTCCGTATCGCTGTTCAACGTGCTTTTTTGCTACACCATGCTGCGCCAGTTCTGGAAAATCGACCCGGCACTGAACACCCTGCGCGATTTCTTCGCCCTGCTCTGGACCTCTGCCCTGGCCGCCTTGCTCTCGGCCCTTCTGGGTTCGACAGTGCTCTATCTCAACGGCAGCCTGAGTGGCGACTTCTTTTCACTGAACCTCATTCACTGGTGGCAAGGCGTCGTGCTGGGCCTGGTACTGATTACACCGCTCATCCTGAGCTTCAGAACCCCGATCAACAGCCACTTGCCCCTCCGCTGGAAAATCGAATGCGCCCTGTGTCTGCTGCTGGCCTTTATCTTCGGACAGGTCATGCTGGGCGGATGGTATTTCAAACCCCTGATGTCCATCGCATCGGACAACTGGATATTCCTGTTTGCCACCTGGGCGGCGGTCAGCTGTGGCCGCCGCGCGGTCATGCTGATCCTGACGATGTTTTCTGTGCAAGGTCTGATCGGCGCCTTTTCCGGCCGGGGTTTCTACGCGACCGATCTGGCTCAGACCGGCCTGATGCAATACTGGTTTCTCCTCATCCTGGCCTGCGCCGTCGGCGCGTCGCTGGCCATCCTCCTGCACGAACGCAAGCAAAAATCCGCTGAAGTCACGCGAACCCTACAATATTCGGAAGACGTGCTTCGCAGCCTGCCCGGGATTTTTTACCTGATCGACCTGCAAGGCCGGCTCCTGAACTGGAATCCGGCCTACAACAAGGTTGTAGGCTATACGGACGGCGAGCTTGACGGCATCTCTGTCCTGGAACTGATCGCCGAAGAAGACCGCCCCCGGATAGCTCAAAGCATGGCCGAAGTCTTCACCCGTGGGGAAGTACAAACCGAAGCCAGCCTGCTGACCCGCGCCGGGCAGACCATCCCCTACCACTTCAGCGGGCGTCGCACCGTCCTCAATGGCGAAGCCTGCATCATCGGCATGGGGCTGGATGTCACCGACCGCAAGCAGGCCGAAGACATCCTGCGCCAAAGCGAGCTCAAATATCGCCAGCTCATCGAAAACGACACGACTTACGTCACCATCATCGACGGCGACGGCCTCATCCGGATGGTCAACGAATCCAATGCAAAGATGTTTGGCCTCGCGCCTGAAAATCTGATCGGAAAATCGCTGCGCGATCTCGACCCGGCGCACGCCGGCCATTTCATCGAACGCTACCGGAAAATCCTCGCCACGGGCGAAGCGATGACCACGGAAGACCCCTTCCCGCTCCGGGATGGCATTCACTGGTTCCGGGTACATAGTTGCCCCATGTACGACCTGAACGGGCAACCCGACGCCGTTCAGGTCGTAGCCTTCGACATCACCGAACGCCGCCAGGCCGAAGATGCCTTGCGGCGCAACGAAGCCCTGCTGCAATTCGCTCTGGATGGTGCAGGCGATGCTGTCTGGGATCTCGACATCCCCGCCTGGAAAACCACCTTCTCACCCCGCTGGAAAGAAATGCTGGGCTACCGGCCAGACGAAGCTGTCGACGAGCTCGAAGGCTGGATGGAGCGTATCCACCCGGAAGACCAGGCCGACGTCACCAAGACCATGGACGCCATGCTGGACAACCGGATTTCGACGACATCAAACGAAGTACGAATTCTTTGCAAGGATGGCCGCTGGAAATGGATGCTTTCGCGCGGCATGGTGGCAGACCGCGATGAAGAGGGCCGCCCCCTGCGCCTGGTGGGAACCTGCACGGACATTTCCCTCATCAAGGAACACCAACACCAGCTGGAACACCTGGCCCATTTCGACCCGCTGACCGACCTGCCCAACCGCGTCCTGCTGGCGCATCGCCTGCAGCAAGCCATGGCCCAAACCCTGCGGCGCGGACAAACACTGGCCGTAGCCTATCTCGATCTGGACGGATTCAAGGAGGTCAATGATCTGCACGGCCACCAGACAGGTGACGAACTGCTAGTCGCCCTGGCCCGGCGCATGAAGGAAACCCTGCGGGAAGTCGACACCCTGGCCCGCATCGGTGGCGATGAATTCGTCGTCATCCTGACCGATCTGGACGAACCGCAAGGCTGCATGACCGTACTCAACCGCCTGCTGTCTGCCAGCTCGCAACCTGTCCTGCTGGAAAACACCTCGCTGCAAGTCTCGGCCAGCATCGGCGTCACCCTCTTCCCGGACGACGGCGGCGATGCCGACCAGCTCGTTCGCCATGCCGATCAGGCCATGTACCAGGCAAAACAGTCCGGCAAAAACCGCATCCATCTTTTTGATGTCCGCCACGACTCCGCCATCCAGGCACAGCATGAATCCATCGGCAACATCCGTCGCGGGCTGGCCGCAGGCGAATTCGCCCTCTACTACCAGCCCAAGGTCAACATGAAAACCGGCAAGCTGATCGGCGTCGAAGCCCTGATCCGCTGGCTACACCCGGAACGCGGGCTGATTCCGCCCGCCGATTTCCTGCCCGTGATCGAAAACCAGGAAGCCAGCCTGGAATTAGGCGAATGGGTCATCGACACCGCACTGGAACAAATCGAAAAATGGCAGAACGAAGGACTCGAAGTCCCGGTCAGCGTCAACATCTCCGTCTATCAGCTGCAGCAGGAAAATTTCATTGCCCGCCTGAGCGACGTACTGGCCGTGCACCCCATGGTCGACCATTCCCTGCTCGAACTGGAAATACTGGAAACCGGAGCCATCGACGACCTGACACAGGTCATCCGTCTCATGCGTTCCTGCCAGGCACTGGGCATCCACTTCTCCATTGACGACTTCGGCACGGGCTACTCCTCGCTCAGCTACCTCAAACGCCTGCCAGAAGCCGTCCTGAAAATCGACCAGGGCTTCGTCCGGGACATGCTCGAAGACCCGGACGACCTGGCCATCGTCGAAGGCATCATCGGCCTGGCCCGCATTTTCCGCCGCGAAATCATCGCCGAAGGGGTCGAATCCATCGAGCATGGCGAATTGCTGTTGCAGCTTGGCTGCCATCTCGCACAAGGCTACGGCATCGCCCGCCCCATGCCGGCCAACGACCTCCCCCGCTGGGCAGAAAACTGGCAACCCGACCCGCGCTGGCTGGCCTGGTCAGGCATTACCTTCCCCAATCCGGATACCACCCTCGTGCTGGCCGAAGTCCGGCATCGCCGCTGGCTGCGCGGCCTGCTCCAGCGGATCGAAGGCATCACCCAGGGAGCCCTTCCCGCAGAAAGCCCGCTCGCAGCCTGGCTGCACGAGCGCGGCGAAAAATATCGCGGAATCTTCGATGGCTTCGACGCACTCGTTTCCCTGCTCGAAGAAATGCAAAGCCTCGCGCAAGAAGCCCTCCAGGCACTAGCCGACGGACACCCGGAAAAAGCCCGTTCAATGACAGACCGGCTGCAAGGAATAAACGAAGCACTGATGACCAGCCTGCGCCCGCTGGCCCTGGCCGCCTGCTAAGGCAAACACATCCGGGATTCTCGTAGGGGCGAATCATCATTCGCCCTGGGATGCCCCCATCCCCGTAGGGGCGAATCACCATTCGCCCTGGGATGCCCCCATCCCCGTAGGGGCGAATCATCATTCGCCCCCGACACAACAACCTTGCTCACCATCAATGGATGCGCTTCAGTTGCATGATTTCAGTCCATAACTGCGTATTCTCGATGAACAGATAAGCCATCATCGCCATAAGCTGCAGGGTTTCCTGCCGGTGCGGCATCTCCCTGAAAAGCTCGATGGTGTGCGTGATCGCAATGGCCTTCATCGCATCGTAATTCAAGCCTTCCCAGTCGAGCGGCTTGTCGAGTGCTGTCTCATCGACGATGTCTGACAGCAGTTCCACCAGATTCACGGCTGTTTCCATGACACGCCTCCCGGAAAGAACGATCCGGTTTCAGTATGGCACAGGAAATCCGGCACAAAAAAAACAGGGGGCCAACGACGCCCCCGGGTTTTTCTTCTTCAGCCTGTCATGAAGGCAATGCGATTTTCTCCAAAATAGCCACGCTACCGGATACCGGCATCCCGGAGAATTTCCTTCATTTCCTTCAAGCCAGGCCGTGGAATGCCAAAATTACTTCTTGCCGCCCGCTGCCTTGGCCTTGGCAGCATCAGACTCAGTCTTGCGCTTGGCGATGATTTCCTTCATGGCCGCCTTGTTGCCGGCGGGGGTGACGAGTTCGCCCACAGCAGGCGTCTTGGCTTCTGCCGGAGCAGCGGCCACCGCCGGGGCAGCGGCAGGCTTGGCCGTTTCAGTGGCAAGGGCAGGAGCAGCAAAAACAGCAGAGATCAGCAAAGGCAGCAGATTTTTCATGGAAATCCCCGAAAGACAGGTTTGAAAGGCGAGCCGGAAATACCGGCTCAAGAATGAAGCCCCGGGATTATAGGCCCGCAACTTCAGAAGCCCACCCCCCCGGAAATGGCACGATCCGGCACGATTCACAGGGCAGCGCATGTCGAAACATCGAACCGGCATATCTTCAGGGCGAATGATGATTCGCCCCTACGGGGGTGGGCGTGTCTTTAGGGCAAAGTGAATTACCCAGGCACGATTCAGGCAGCGTCGTACGGCGATGAAAAGCCATCCTCGCCCACATGCACGAAAATCCCCTGGCAACTGGCCGTCACGAGGCCATTCGCGCGCAGCTCGGCGGAAAGGACGTTGTTTCGGCCACGCACGGACTTGACCCGCCCGGTCAGGAAAAGCTCGGTGTTCAGGGGGGTTGGCAGATGAAAGCGGACATCCAGCGCGCCTGTCACCCCCGGCTGAGCAGTCAGCACCTGGGTGACCCCCAGAAAATGGTCGAACAAGGCACTAAGCACTCCCCCATGCACCGCCCCCGGCGGCCCTTCGTAAGCCCATCCCAGCGTGACGCGGCCATGCCCCAAGCCATCCTCGATCCAGGTCGTCAGCGGAGGAGCGAGGGGGTTAGCCCGACCATCCAGCGGGTTCAGTTCGTAACTCAGACTGCGCCAGTCGCCATGATGCCCGTCCGCCTCAAATGCTTTCCGTCCGAAAATCGCCCGGGATTGCCTCAGCACTTCATTCTGCCCGCGCAGGCTGGCAGCCGCAGCGCGTAATGTCGCCGCATCGCTCGTGGTCGTCACAAGCGTTTCGGTCAATTGCCGCATCGCCTCGGCCAGCTCCCGCCGGGCCGCCCAGGACGCATTGCATGGCGGCTTGACCGTCGGAGAATCGAAGAACCCGGAAGATTCAGGAACGCCAGAGGTCATGAACGGCTCGTCAGACAAGGAAAAGCGGTGATTCTAATTCGCCCTCCCGCGCATTTCAGCCCGATGCCGACATGCTAGACTGAACCGGTTGCCCATCCCACCCACCCCGCATTCATCCTTCCCCACGGAGGCACACCATGGCACTCATGGATTTCATCAAGAAACAGTTTATCGATGTCATCGAATGGCAAGAATCCGGAGATGGTGTTCTGGCGATGCGCTATCCCATGGCCGACAACGAAATCCAGTACGGCGCCCAGCTCACCGTACGCGAGTCGCAGCTGGCCCTGTTCGTCAATGAAGGCATCTGCGCCGACGCCTTCCCGCCCGGCCTGCACAAGCTGGAAACACGCACCCTGCCGGTGCTGACCAACCTGAAGAACTGGGACAAGCTCTTTGCCTCGCCCTTCAAGTCCGACCTCTATTTCTTCAGCACCCGCCTGCAACTCGACCGCAAGTGGGGAACCCCGCAGCCCATCACGATCCGCGACAAGGATTTCGGCATCATCCGCCTGCGCGCCTTTGGTATTTTTTCCTATCGCATTGCCGATCCGAAAAAGTTTTTCCTCAATGTCAGCGGGACACGCGAAAATTACACCAGCGAGGAAATGGAAGGCCAGCTTCGCAACACCATCATCGGCTCCATCGCCGACCTGTTCGGCGAATCGGGTGTTGCCTTCATCGACATGGCAGGCAACCAGGAAGAATTTGGCCGCCGGATCAAGGAAAAGATGCTGCCGCAGTTCGACAACTACGGCTTGAGCCTCGACACCTTCGTCTTGCAAAACATTTCACTCCCCGAAGAATTGCAAAAGATGCTCGATGCCCGCATCGGGGTGAACATGATGGGCGGCATGCAAGGCTTCACCCAGTACCAAACCGCCACGGCAATTCCGCTGGCAGCGCAAAACGAAGGCGGGCTGGCCGGTATCGGTGCAGGAGTGGGCGTGGGGCTGGGCATCGGCCAGCAGATGGCGCAAGCCATGGGCCAAAGCCTCAACCCCGCCGCTGCCGGTGGCACGGCAATACCGGCGGCAACACCGACGCCCCCACCTTCCGCTGACGACATCGTCGCCACCCTCGAAAAACTGCATGGTCTGGTCACCAAGGGCATCCTGACCCAGGCCGAATTCGACGCCAAGAAGGCAGAACTTCTCCAGAAGCTCGCGTAACACCGCATCACCTGCCATCCTGCCTGCCTACCCAAACAAGCATGCCCGTCAAAACCGCCCTGTGTCCCTCCTGCGGAGCCCCCGTGGAATTCCACGCGGGGGCATCGGTGCTGCTCATCTGCCCGTTTTGCCGCTCGACGCTCCTTCGCAGCGCCGAAAAAATAGAAAATCTCGGAAAAATGGCCGAACTGGTCGAGGATTTTTCCCCGATCCGGCTGGGCACGGAAGGCAACTACCGCGACCGGCATTTCACCGTCATCGGCCGCACCCAGATGCGCTACACCAGCGGCGTCTGGAACGAATGGTATTGCCTGTTCGACGACCAGAAAGACGGCTGGCTCTCGGATGCCAACGGCGAGTACACCGTCAGCTTTGCCGAAGCCACGACCGACCCCATCCCGCCATTTGACCAGCTGCGCCCCGGAGAAATGCTCAACCTCGCGGGTCAGGCCTTCTCCATCAGCAATCTGGAGCGCGCCACCTGCATCGCCGGGGAAGGAGAATTACCCTTCAAGGTAGGAGCCGGGTTTGAAGCTCCGGTTGCCGATGCCCGATTCGGCAGCATCTTCGCCACGATCGACTATTCCGAAACCGACACCCCCCCGCTCATTTTCATCGGCGAATCCGTCGAGCGGGAAAGCCTGAAGCTGGCCAACCTGCGCCAGAACATCCCCGGCTCAGGCACGGTGGAAAAGGGCCTGAGCGCGCTCGATTGCCCCAGTTGCGGCAGCCCCGTCCAGATCAGCTCCAGCACCATCCGGCGCGTGGCCTGCCCAAGCTGCGGCAGCCTGCTGGATGCCGAAGACCGCCGCCTCAATCTGATCGAAAAAGCGCACGCTACCCTGAACATCGCCCCCATGCTGGAGCTGGGCAAAAAAGGCCGGCTGGAAGGTATCGAATACGAAGTCATCGGCTTCATGCGCCGAAAAACCACCATCGACGGCATTCCCTACTATTGGGACGAATACCTGCTGTTCGACCCTCGCGGGGAATTCCGCTGGCTGACCTGCTCCGAAGGACACTGGAACTTCGTTCGCGTGCTCAAGAACCCCCCCATCCTGCGGCGGGAAGAATCCACCTTCCAGAGCACGACGCCAATGACCATCACCTTCGATGGCCAGCGTTACAAACATTTCCAGCACTCCACGGCCAGCGTCACCCATGTACTCGGCCAGTTCAACTGGCAAGTCTGTGTTGGCGAAACCGCCGACCTGCAAGATTACGTCGCCCCCCCCAAAATGCTCTCGCGCGAGGCCACGGACAAGGAAATCGTCTGGAGCATCGGCGATTACATCGAAGCTGAAAAAATCACGGCAGCCTTCAAGCCGCCCAAACCCCTGCCCAAAACCACCGGCGTCTATGCCAACCAGCCCAATCCGCTGGAAGACTCCCACAAAAACGTCTTCCGCACCTTCCTGAAAATGGCCGCCGCCAGCCTGGCATTGCAAATCCTGCTCATGCTCTTCAGCCTGGGCGGCACACTGGATGACGAAGTTTTCGTCTATGGCGGCAGCACAAAAAGCCATGAAAGCAAGCCTTTCGAGATCAAGGATGGCAGCCGGGCCATCCGCATCAGCCATCAGGCCACCTTTGAAAATGCCTGGATGGACATGGACATGACCCTCGTGAATGAAACCACGGGCGAATCCTGGAATGCCCAGCGCGAAATCAGCTATTACCACGGCGTCGATGGCGGCGAATCCTGGAGCGAAGGCTCCCAAAGCGATGAAATCGTCTTCACCGAACTGCCCGCCGGAACTTACCACCTCGCCATCGAAGGCGAACCCGCGCCAGAGCTAAACGGCCTGGCCACCGCCCGCATGAACATCCGGCGCGGCGGAGCGCAATGGAGCAACCTCATCCTCCTGCTCGTCTTTCTGGCAGCCTTCCCGACCGGAACCTACCTGCGTTGCCGTGGTTTCGAAACCAAACGCTGGATGGAAAGCGACCACCCACCAAAAAGCAGCAGCGATGACGATGACTGAGCAATAACCCCATGTTCTCCCGAATCTATTTCATCCTCAGCCTGTTCGCCCTGATGTACTTCGGCTACAGCCAGTATCGCGGCGTCAGCCCCTTCGACACCTACGCCAACACCCCCGGCAGTGCAAGCCGCGCCGGAACATCCAACATCTACCACAAGTGAGGCCGACTCATGGACATCAACTTTCAACAGCTCGCCAACTCGCTGATCTACTCCCTCCTGGGCGTCATCATCTTCTGGGTATCCTTCATCATCATCGACAGGATCACCCCCTATGATCTCTGGAAACAGATCATCGAAGAAAAGAACGTCGCGCTGGCTACCGTCGTCGCCGCCATGTGTCTTGGCATCGCCATCATCGTCGCAGCGGCGATCCATTAACCCGCCAGCTCCCCCATCCCCGGCTGACCACAAAGGTCACCCTTGCAAAACGACCACAATTGCAACTCGCCCTCCTCGCCTCCGTTTTCGTCGTTGCCTCCTGCGGTCTGGCCTATGAGCTGATTGCCGGAGCACTCGCCAGCTACCTGATCGGCGACTCCGTCACCCAGTTTTCCACCGTCATCGGCACTTATCTGTTTGCCATGGGCATCGGCTCCTGGCTATCGGGTTATGTCGGGCGCGGTCTCGTGGCAAGGTTCATCCAGATCGAACTACTCGTCGGCCTGCTAGGCGGCTTTTCGGCCGCCTTCCTCTTTCTCGTCTTCGCCTGGTTTTCTGCCCCCTTCCGCCCCCTGCTCTACCTCGTTGTCCTCCTGCTGGGCATACTCGTCGGCATGGAAATCCCGCTGGTCATGCGTATCCTCAAGCGCGACCTCACCTTCAAGGACGTCGTCTCCCAGGTACTGACCTTCGACTACCTGGGCGCACTCCTCGTCTCCATCCTTTTCCCGCTGCTGCTCGCCCCCGAACTCGGCCTGATCCGCACGGGGCTGCTCTTTGGCATCCTCAATGTCGGCGTCGCCCTCTGGGCCATGCACCTCTTCCGCGAGCACCTCCCTGCCGGGCCCGGCCTGCGCCTGCAAGGCGGTGTTTCCCTCCTTATCCTGCTGGCAGGCTTTGCCGGAGCGGAGCGGCTGACGACTTTTGCCGAACAGCATGTCTATACCGATACCGTCATCTTCGCCAAAAGCACACCCTACCAGCGCATCGTCATCACCCGCTGGCGGGATGACCTCCGCCTCTTCCTCAACAACAACCTGCAGTTTTCCTCCCACGACGAATACCGCTACCACGAAGCCCTGATCCACCCCGCGCTGGCCAGCCTGCCCCATGCCCGCCGCGTCCTCGTGCTGGGCGGCGGCGACGGCCTGGCCGTGCGCGAAATCCTAAAATACCCCCACATCCAGCACATCACCCTTGTCGACCTCGATACCGAAATGACGCAACTGTTCAGCACGCTGCCCATGCTCACCGAGCTCAACGGCGGCGCGCTGACCGACCCGCGCGTCAGCGTCGTCAATGCCGACGCCATGAAATGGCTGGAAGAACGGCCAGACGCCTTCGACCTCATCGTCGTCGACTTCCCCGACCCCGCCAACTTCAGCATCGGCAAGCTCTACACCAGCGCCTTCTACCGCCTGCTCGACCGCCACATCGCCCCGCAAGGTCTGGCCGTCATCCAGTCGACCTCCCCACTCTACGCCCGGAAATCCTTCTGGACCGTCGTCAAAACCCTGGAGAGCATCGGCCTGCAAACCACCCCCTACCACGCCCTCGTCCCCTCCTTTGGCGAATGGGGCTTCGCCATCGCCGGCCGCAGCCAATATCCCCCGCCCACCGCCTACCCGGTCGCCACACGCTTTCTCACCCCGGAAACCACCCCGCAGCTCTTCCAGTTCCCCCGCGACATGAACCGCGCAGAGGCAGGCAAGCTCGAACCCAACCAGCTCAACAACCAGGTACTGGTACGCACCTTTGAAGAAGAATGGCGCAAGGTAATCCGTTGACGTCCCCCTTGACGCAGGCCGAACCCGCATGAAACGCCGCGACTTCCTCGCCTCCTGCGCTGCACTGGGTGTGGCGGCCTGCAGCCCCGCCTCCCCAGTGTTACCCCCCCTGCCGCCGGGGGAACTCTCCGGCAGCAGCTTTCAACGCGGCCACCGTCTCCGGCAAGACAGCAAAGCCCCGGCACTCCCCCCCCCCGAAGAAACCCTCCGGCTCCCGCTCCTGATCGCCGGCGGCGGTGTCGCCGGGCTATCGGCCGCCTGGCGGCTGCAACAAGCCGGTTTCACGGATTTCCTCATTGCCGAGCTCGAAGACCGCATGGGCGGCAACAGCCGCTATGGCGAAAATGCCGTCAGCCTTTATCCGCTAGGCGCACACTACCTCCCCCTGCCCGGCCCGGAAGCCACCGCCGTGCGCGCCCTGCTGGCCGATTTCGGCGTATTGCAAGGCGACCCGAAAACCCCGCAACCCGGCTACGACGAACGCTACCTATGCGCCACGCCACAAGAACGCCTGTTCCAGAAAGGCCGCTGGCATGAAGGGCTGATGCCCGCCGCACTCGACACCGCCGAACAAACCCGCATCGACACCTTCCATCGCCGGATCGAAACCCTGCGCCAATGGCGCGACCCACAAGGGCTACGCGCCTTTGCAATACCACTGGCATACTCCTCGCGTGACCCGGCCCTGCTCGCCCTCGACAAAATCACCTTCGGCGCATGGCTCAAACAAGAACAGCTCGACTGCCCGGCCCTGCGCTGGTATCTCAACTACGCCTGTCTGGACGATTTCGGCACGGGCCTGGATCGTGTCTCGGCCTGGGCCGGCCTGCACTACTTCTGCTGCCGCGACGGCCTGGCCGCCAATGCCAGCAGCGAAACCGTCCTGACCGCCCCGGAAGGCAACGGCTGGCTGATCCGCAAGCTGGAAGAACGTCTGCAAGGGCACATCCGCTGCGGCGCGATGGTCACCGCCATCCAGGAAACCCCGCGCCACGTCGCCGTCGACCTCTGGCTGGCGAAAGAAAATCGCCGCCTGCGTATCGAAACCCGGCAACTCATCTGGGCCGGCCCGCTATTCGTGCTCGGCCACCTCTGGCCCAACGCACCCGAAGCCGTCCGGCAAGCCGCAAGCCACTTCAGCTACGCCCCCTGGCTCATCGCCAACCTGACCCTCACCGAGCCACCGCACACCCGCACCGGCGCACCCCTGTCCTGGGACAACGTCCTCCACAACGGCCAGGGCCTGGGCTATGTCAACGCCACACACCAACAGATCCGCGTCCGCCCCGGCCCGACGGTCATCACCTACTACCGCGCGCTGGACGCCACCGACCCGCGCCTGATGCGGCAACAACTACTCTCCGCTTCCCGCGAGCAGTGGGCCGAAGCCGTCCTGGCCGATCTTGGCCCACCGCACCCCGAACTGCGCGAAATCACCCGGCAGCTCGACATTTTCCGCCACGGCCACGCCATGATCCGCCCCCTGCCCGGCCTTCTGTGGGGCGACAAATCCCCCCGCCCGGCACTATCAAAAACCTTGGGGCGCATCCATCTGGCGCATGCCGATCTCTCCGGCATGTCGCTGTTTGAAGAAGCCAATTTCCACGGCGTCCGCGCAGCCGAAAGCATCCTGGGCAAACTAGGCATCCAAAGCGATTCCCTACTGTTTCCCGCCGGGTAATGTCCCCCCCGGACGTGCCTCTCCAAAACCCCGCCGCCTGTGGCAAACTTGGAAAAATACAGACTTCCTCACCATTCCTGATTACTCCCCCCCTGGCTGCACCCCTCTGATCGACGAGGCCTCTCATGCGAAAAAACATCCTGCCCGCCCTGCTCTTCTCGATAGCACTCACCGCTCCCCTTCCCCTCCTCTCCCCGGCTCATGCCGAAACAACCGGAATCTCCAGGCCCGCCTCCCCCAATGTTCACGCCCTCATCATGGCCATCGGCGAATACCGGAACGGCGTCACACCGCTCAATGGCGTCCAGTTCGACGTAGACACCGCCACGAAAATCGCCAGAAAAATGGGCGTCATGGACGAAAACATCCGCGTATATCGCAATGAACAGCTCACCCTCTCGGGGATGAAAAAAGCCTTCGACGAACTAGACGGCCGGGTACAGCCCGATGACCAGGTCTTCATCTACTACTCCGGCCACGGTGGCCGCCAGAAGATGAACGACCCGATACTGGGCGAGCGTTGCGCCGCCGCCTTCATCACCGTCGATGGCGACGGCTTCGTCGATTCCGAAGTAAAGGAAAAGCTCAACCACCTGGCCCAGAAAGCACAGAAAGTCATCGTAATGATCGACGCCTGCCATTCCGGCGGCATCGCCACCCGTTCCCTCAACCAGAACCAGGAATTCACCCCGAAATTCTGGTTCAAGGGCGGATCCGGCGATAGCTGCGCCAAACCGGTCAACATCGTCACCCGCAGCATCAATGCCGACCTGAAAAAACCCGGCAGCGGCGCAAACAACTACACCTACATCGCCGCCGCCCGCGAAAACGAAATCTCGCTCGACCAACCCGGCAAGGGCGGTGTTGCCTCACAAGCCTGGCTAGCCTGCCTGGAAGGCGATGCCGTCGACACCGACGGCAGCGGCAGCCTCAGTGCCGAAGAAATCCGAGCCTGCGCCCAGCAAAAAATCAACGACAAACTCGCCAAAGCGCGCAGCGTCACCCCCCACCACGTCACCATCACCGGCAATGAAGGCCTGACCCTGGGCTTTACCGAAAAGGCCGCCGGTGCGCCAGCCGCCGCTTCCGCCAGCACCGCGCCAGCCCGCCCGGCCAGCAGCGCGGCAAAACCCACCCCCGCCGTCAAACCCAACCCGCTAGCCACCCTGACCGACATCTACGGCAACCGCGACGACAAGCGTGTAGTCGAATTCAAAGCAGCCAAACCCAGGCTCACCATTGACCGCGACATCTTCGATTTCAGCCTGAAATCCAGCCACGACGGCTATGTTTACCTGCTCATGGTCGGCTCGGATGGCCACAGCTTCGACCTCCTCTTCCCCAATGAACTAGACCGCCGCAACGAAATCCGCGCGGGCGAAACCCTCAAACTCCCCCGCGCCACCTGGGAACTCGGAGTACAAGGCCCTCCGGGCAAAGACACACTGCTAGCCATCGTTGCCGAATCCCCCCGGGATTTCTCGAAGATCGGCATGCAACCCACCGGCCCCTTCTCCTCCATCGACGCCCAGAGCAACCCCGGCAGCGGCCGCGATGTCCAACTGGCCAGCGGCAGCTCCGCCAATGCCAAAACAGAAGAATGCCTGATGCCAAAAACCCGCAACCTCGCCATCCGCAAACGCTGCTCCATGGCCTACGGCGCAGCCCTGCTCACCATCGAAGAAATCAAATAACCATGGAACGGCACACCCCCAAAGACCACCAGAATCACGGCCAGGACGAGCCCTGCGGCTGCTGGACGGGCGAAGGCGAAGCCATCGTCTGCCGCACCTGCGGCGCAGCCTACCTCCCCGCAAACGTCAAACACTTCCCCCGCTGGCACTGCTACGACTGCGAAGCCCTGGTCTGGGCCCAGGCAGACGGCATGCCGCAGCTACCCTAACTCAGGGCGAATAATGATTCGCCCCTACGGAGGCAAGGGCAACCGCATCAAGGGATGTACTGATCAATTCGGAATCATCGTTCCGGCGAAGCTGACCGAAGGAAATGCGATTACCCTGGTGAGACTCCTGCCACGCATGAAAGCCTGTGCAACAGACTGCTAAAATCGCCAGATGAGCACAATCTGGAAACCCAACGTCACCGTCGCCGCCGTCATCGAACGTAACGGCAAATTTTTGCTGGTTGAAGAAGAAGTCGACAACGGCCGGGGCGGGCGCGAAATCCGCTACAACCAACCCGCCGGCCACCTCGACGAAGGCGAATCCCTGGTCGCCGCCTGCGCCCGCGAAGCCCTCGAAGAAACCGCCTGGCACTTCACCCCGCGCCATCTTCTCGGCATCTACCAATGGCGTCGTCCTGCCAGAGACATCACCTACCTGCGCTTTGCCTACAGCGGTGATCTTGGCGAATACGAACAAAACCGCCCACTCGACGACGGCATCCTTCGCGCCCTCTGGCTCACCCCGGACGAAGCCCTCGCCCTCCAGAACCAACACCGCAGCCCGCTCATCATGCAATGCATCCGCGACTACCTCGCCGGGCAACGATACCCCCTCGAACTGGTAAAACACTATGACTGAACGCACCGTCATCGTCGGCATGTCCGGCGGCGTCGACTCCTCCGTCGCCGCCCTGCTGCTCAAACAACAAGGCTGGAAAGTCATCGGCCTCTTCATGAAAAACTGGGAAGACGACGACAACGAAGAACACTGCTCCTCCCGGCAAGACCTCATCGACGCCGCCTCCGCCTGCGACGTCATCGGCATCGACCTCGAAGTCGTCAACTTCTCCGCCGAATACAAAGACCGCGTCTTCAACGAATTCCTCCGCGAATACCAGAGCAACGAGCTTGATCCGGAATGGCTGAAGCGC
>CAZFPI010000031.1:0-6767 GCA_964521075.1 uncultured Sterolibacterium sp. | reverse complement strand
CCCAACCCCGACGTCCTCTGCAACCGCGAAATCAAATTCAAAGCCTTTCTCGACCACGCCCTGCAACTCGGCGCAGAAAAGATCGCCACCGGCCACTACGCCCAGGTTCGAGAATTCCTCGGAAAATGGCAGCTCCTCAAAGCCGAAGACGGCACCAAAGACCAGAGCTACTTCCTCCACCGCCTCCAACAAGAACAACTCGCCAAAACCCTCTTTCCCGTTGGCCACCTCTACAAACGCGACGTACGCAAGATCGCCGAAGAAGCCGGCCTGCACAACCACGCCAAGAAAGACTCCACCGGCATCTGCTTCATCGGCGAACGCCCCTTCCGCGAATTCCTGAGCCGCTACCTCCCCGACCAGCCCGGCGAAATCCGCACCCTCGACGGCGACAAGCTCATCGGCCAGCACGACGGACTCATCTACCACACCCTCGGCCAGCGCAAAGGCCTGCAAATCGGCGGCGTCAAAGGCCACGCCGACGAAGCCGGCGACCACGAAGCCTGGTACGTCGCCGCCAAAGACCTGGCCCGCAACGTCCTCCTCGTCGTCCAGGGCCACGACCACCCCGCCCTGCTCAAAGACCGCCTCACCGCCCGCGACCTCTCCTGGGTCAGCGGCGAAGCCCCCCACACCCACTGGGTCTACACCGCCAAAACCCGCTACCGCCAGCCCGACGCCCCCTGCGAAGTCGAAACCCTCGACGCCGACCACTGCGAAATCGCCTTCGCCACCCCCCAATGGGCCATCACCCCCGGCCAAAGTGCCGTCCTCTACGAATCCAAAGTCTGCCTGGGGGGCGGGGTGATTGCCTGACGCGCTGAAACGCTATACCGCTTAAAATCTCACGAGGGCGGATCAACAAGCCCCTTTAACTGTGCTGACGCTGTCGAGCCAAGTCAATGAACGCTTCAACGTCCATAAGCCATGCCTGCTGGGGTGGCGTATAAGTCTCATGCAGACTTCGCGTAAAGGCGCGCGGGGTCAAGTCTTGCATTCATACATCACGCCACCACGCCCGAGAGCAAACGTGGCAAGGAAATCATCGAACACGAACGGCTTGGCATCGCCCTCCATCTCTTTGTCCGAAAACATAAATTAGTCGGCGGAAAAGCCGCACCTTTCCGCTACCACGGGCCAGTGCGTTACCTCAGCCATACGGGCAGCGCGCCGATGAGCGTGATTCTCGAATGCCCATTTTCCACGGCTGACTGATCAATTCACCGCAAAAAAGATGTAATGGTACTGAGCTTGACGCCACCCCTGTTGCTAACTAAGCTAGTCACCTAACTAGTCATCTATGGAGACTGTCATGAATACTTGGTCCGTACAAGACGCCAAGGCAAAATTCAGCGAGTTTCTCGATGCTTGCCTGGAAGAAGGCCCGCAGCTGGTCACCCGACGCGGGGCCGAGGCTGCCGTGCTTTTGCCGGTGGGGGAGTGGCGGCGTTTGCAGTCTGCGGCGCGCCCCTCCCTGAAACAGTTGTTGCTCTCCGATGATGCGCGTGCAGAGATGATGGTGCCCGCGCGCGGCAAGGCGAAACGCCGCGTACCGGAGCCCATGCTGTGACGACGCGCTATCTGCTGGATACGAATGTCGTCTCCGAACTGCGAAAGCCGCGCCCGCATGGTGGGGTAGTCGCCTGGCTGGAATCGCTGGATGACGCACAGTTGTATGTGTCGGCGATAACGCTGGGCGAGATCCAGGCGGGCATCGAGCTGACGCGCGAACAGGATGTGCAGAAGGCGTCTGAAATAGAGGCCTGGCTCGACCTGCTGGCCGACGCATACAACATCTTGCCGATGGATGCCGCCACCTTCCGCGCCTGGGCCCGCTTGATGCACCGCAAGTCCGACACGCTGTATGAAGACGCCATGATCGCCGCCACGGCGGTCGTACATGGGCTGACCGTCGCCACCCGCAATGTGGCCGACTTCGATGCGCTGGGGCTGGAAGTGTTCAACCCGTTTGCGTCGGCGTGATCGAGAAAGCCAGGTCGCGGGGTCAGGGGTCGCGGAGTCAGATACCGTCTTGAATTGCAAGTGCATGCTGTCCGAAATTGGCATCAAACACAACGCTACGCGCACCTGTCGCAGGCCACCTTGTTGGAGGCTGTAGACAGCCTGGCCGGAGTGTCAGGACTAAGCCTGGCCGTGGCCTGACGCCGCGCTACACGGACATCGCCCGCCAAGGCGATGTCCGGTTGTTCGTATTTTTTGGTTACCTTTTGGTTCATTTGGGTTCATTTGGGTTCCTTTGGGGCTAAAATGGCTCCTGTCTTAATGAGGGCTAAAACATGTCCATCAATGTAAAACTGTCTGAAACGCTGGTAGACCAAGCCCGGCGCTACGCATCGATCGAGCATCGGTCGGTGCCCAAGCAGATCGAGCACTGGTCCCAGATCGGCAAGATTGCCGAAGAAAACCCCGACCTGCCGTTCTCGATGATCCGCGAGATCCTGATCGCGGATCAGGAAGAAGCTGTTGGTGAGTATTCGTTCGGCTGATGCGGATTCTTGTTACTCCGACGTTCGAGCGTGCCGTCAAGAAGCTGCACAAGCAGCAGAAGGCCGACTTGGACACAGCCGTTCGTGCCGTAGCGGCAGACGTGGAGATTGGCGAGGCCAAGGTAGGTGAGTTGGCCGGAATCCGCGTCTACAAGTTCCGGCTGGCCAATCAGTTGTGCTTGTTGTCCTACCGTTTGCTCGACGGGGAAACGATCAAGCTGCTCACCGTGGGGCCTCACGAAAATTTCTACCGTGACCTGAAGCGACTGGAGCACTGAGGCGATGCCCGGCCGCTAACAGGCCGGCGTCGCCCATTCCGCCTGTTTGTTTCCAGTAAACGGGAACATGAACGAGGTCTTGCATTCACGCACAACTGCGTTGGTGAAACGCATGACTCCCCGCTCGTTCATTGTCTGCACTCTGCTGTTTGTCATTGCGGGCTCGACCCGCAATCTCCTCCACCCCGGGCGAAAAATGTTTCGCCCCTACAGGGATTGCGGGTCGAGCCCGCAATGACGCTTGCCCAACAGTTCGCCTGGTCGGCGGAGGGGATGTCGCGCCGCTGGTGGTGGGTAGAATGCCGACGATGGACTCAAAGAAAATCGGGAAATTCGCCGAAGATGCGATGCGCATCGCAGACAAAAAAATAGAGTTATCCCTTGGGAGCGTGCAGAATGTCGACAGAATCAAGCAGGACACTGGCTTTGACCTGTCTGGATTTGAGCGGATACTGGATAACTACGGGGTTCGCCACACGATCAAAAGCCATGGAAACGAAGTGGCTGAGGCGAAGCGTGGTCAGATTGCAGTGACACTCGCCGACATTGAGCGCATCCCGGCCATTGTGTCATCCCCTGATAGGGTATTTACAGACGGAAAAAACAAAATCGGGCGCGATGTGATCGTTTTTACGAAAGTCATCGACGGAATTGGGTACCGCCACGTCGAAGAAATCCGCCCGAAGGGCAAACTCGTTGCAGCAGATTCCATGCGAAAAAAATCTGGTGCATGGGAGAAATAAAAAAACCCGGATCGCAACGGGTGTATGCTGCCTTTCGGCCCCTTCCCTTAACGTCCAAGACGATTTTGCGAATCCAGGCAGTGCGAGTGTAGCACAAGAACCAATACCGCCTAACCCCCACCTCCACCCGTGTAAGAGCAAATTAGTAATGTCCGCTTTCGGCAAGGTAGAAATGTCCGCATTGATGAAAGAGCGGGCACGGGGGGTCAAGTCTTGCATTCATGCACAGCTGCGTTGATGAAACGCATGACTCCCCGCTCGTTCATTGTCCGCATTCTGCTGTTTGTCATTGCGGGCTCGACCCGCAATCTCCTCCACCCCGGGCGAAAAATGTTTCGCCCCTACAGGGATTGCGGGTCGAGCCCGCAATGACGCTTGCCCAACCGGGGGCACAGCACCTTCCCGCTACCACAGGCCGGTGCGTTACCTCAGCCATACGGGCAGCGAACCGACATAAGCCGGAACCCCAGAAAATCCCGGGGGCTCAGGCAGTTCTGACCTCATTGAGTAGGTCGGGGTGGCGATCCAGCAGCTTGAATAGCTTGACCAAGGCCAGCGGCGGCTTGGTCTTGCCGTTCTCGTAGCGCGAAAAGGCATTGATGCCGCCGCCGAAGATTTCGGCAGCCTCGCGCTGGTCAAGATTGAGCTTTTTACGCACATTCGTGATGAAACCCGGATCAACGATGGCCGCGTTCACCTGCTTGGAGAAGGCGCGCATTTCACGCATGACGCGGTTCGATTCCGCCGCGTCCAGGATGGACTCGGCGCAGGCCGGGCAAAAGTCGCCCGTCACCGCCGCAATGACGGTAGTTTCACCCTTGTAGGTGTAGGGCAGATCGCGGGTGTCATGGATTAGTTCCGCCGCGCCGCAAACAGGACATTTCATGTTCATAGCTCCTTGAAGGACACAATCAGCACGTCATCAATGACCGTCAGTTTCAGGTACACATCGCCCGCCTGCGTGCTGGAGCGGTACACGTCCTGCCATACCGTGTGATCGGCATGGGTGGTCATGCTCTTGTAGAAGTCCGTTGGCGTCAGTGCCATCACCACGTCCAGCATGTCGGAGAAGACAAACCCCAACTCATTTGCACCAGTACGCGCCGCGTGCGTGGTACGCACCTTGCCAGCCTCGACCAAGGTTTTAACGATTGACAGCTTGCAGTGCGGAGTTCGTTTCTCCATGAGCACATCCTAACCTAGTTGGTGTATTTTGGCAATTTGGTTAGTCACGGGGCACGGGGCACGGGGGTCAAGTCTTGCATTCATGCACAGCTGCGTTGGTGAAACGCATGATTCCCCGCTCGTTCATTGTCCGCATTCTGCTGTTTGTCATTGCGGGCTCGACCCGCAATCTCCTCCACCCCGGGCGAAAAATGTTTCGCCCCTACAGGGATTGCGGGTCAAGCCCGCAATGACGCTTGCCCAACGGTGAAAAACTGCCAGCCTCATCAGGGCAAGCGGTTCAAGCGTTACCACACCGGATCAATGGATTCGATGGATTGAGCCAGCCCTCAATTCATCGCTGCACGGTCTTTGCCTCTAGCGAGCCGATGCCGGATGACAAAAAACCTTCAATTTCCCTCACCGCGGCCTTGGTTCCTGCCTGGCTCGCCAGGGTTTTTGCGACGGCACGGCAGTGTTCCGTATAGGCGGGATGGCCCAAAACTTCACGGATGCGCGCCGCCAGTTCTTCGGGCTGGAGGTTGAGGCGGGCCAGGGGGCGTGGGCCGAGTTCGAGTTCGGCGAGGCGGTTTCCCCAGTAGGGCTGGTCGAGCATGTGCCAGACGATGACGGAAGGAACACCGGCCTGCAAAGCGGCGGCGGTGGTTCCCGCGCCACCGTGATGGACGATGCAGGCCGCCTGGCTGAAGAGGAAATCGTGCGGAATGTAATCAACACGCAGGATTTCCTCATCCTCCATTTCTCCTGCGCCCAGCCCGGCCCAGCCGCCCTGGAGGATGGCGCGGCAACCCGCCAGACGCACGGCTTCGCGAACGATATTTGTCATCTCACCCGCACGGCCGCCCATGCTGCCAAAGGAAAAAACGACCAGTTTTTCCGGATGCTGGAGAAAGGTCTTCAGGTTTTCGGGGATGGAGGGATAAGCAGGATTCGCAGCGGTTTGCGCCGGTTTCAGCGACCAGAAGCCGGTAATCCGGTTGGAAGGTGCGTATTGTTCCCGCTCAGGCAGGAGAGCCGCGCTAACGGCGACCAGGTTCAGGGATTTTGAATACTGGTAATCAGCCACGGATTCAACTGGCGGCAGGCCGTGTCGCGCCCGAAAGTGGTGAAACTCCTCGCCCCAGACGTAATCGGAAAGCATTTTTCCGAGATTGCGGGCCGCCGCCGTTTCCGCGACAACCCCGATTCCCACGGGGTTCAGGCTGACCGTGACCCCGGGGATCTGCAAGGATTCCGCCGCCGCCATACCGGCCAGCTGCATCCAGTGCGCCACGACGAGATCCACCGGTGCATTGTCCTTGCCCTGAAGAGCGGCCATGGCGTCCTGATACTGGGCTTCGAGATCGGAGAGCAGCATTTCCTGCAAGAGCAGCCGCATCTGCTTGCGTGGATTCGGCTCATCGATGAGCTGCTCCATCAGCTGCTGGTAGCGTTCGACCGACGTCTCCCCCCCCAGCGCGTGAAAGGAAAGCCCATGCTGCCGGACAAAGCTGGCGTGATAAGGCTGCGCGCCGATGAAGACCTCATGCCCCGCATCGTGCAAGGCATGCGCCAGTGCCACAAAAGGCAGGACATCGCCATGCGAGCCCCAGGTCAGCAGGGCAATGCGGGCCATGTCGTCAGCCTGCCTGCTTGCGCTCGATCAGCTTCTGGATTTCGCCGATGGTATTCACTTCCATCATCTCGTCCGTCGTCAGCGTCAGGTCGAACTCGTCCTCCAGCGCGTACATCAGGTTGATGAGCGACATGGAATCCAGGCCGATTTCCTGAAAGGTCTGGTCAGCGCGCAGGGTCGTCAAATCGATGGTTAGCCCCGCACTCTTGCCCAGCCGGGCCAGCACTTCTTTATCCAAAGACATTATTTTTCTCCGATGTAATCAACTACAGCAGCGCATTATCGCCTCGATCTTTTACCCAAGGGGCATAACACCCACCCCACTGTCATTGCGGGCTCGACACGCAATTTCCTCCACCCCGGGCGAAAAATGTTTCGCCCCTACAGAGCCACCCCGGGCGAAAGATATTTCGCCCCTACAGAGATCGTGGATTGTGGA
>CAZFPI010000030.1:0-24876 GCA_964521075.1 uncultured Sterolibacterium sp. | reverse complement strand
AGCTGGAGGGCGGGTTGGAGGAGGCGGATTGCCGGATCGATTTCACGCGGCCGGAGGGAACCTTGCGGCATCTCGAATGCTGCCGCCTTCTCGGTGTTGGCATGGTGATTGGCACGACCGGCTTTGATGACGCAGGCAAGCAGGCGATCCGGCAGGCAGCCCTGGATATTCCCGTCGTGTTTGCCCCCAATATGGCCGTTGGTGTAAATGCCGTTTTCCGCCTGCTTGATGTGGCCGCACGTATTCTCAACGAAGGCTACGATATCGAAGTCATCGAGGCACATCATCGTCACAAGGTTGATGCGCCGTCAGGGACGGCCCTGCGTATGGGGGAAGTCGTGGCGAAGGCTCTTGGGCGCGATCTTTCCGGATGCGCGGTTTACGGCCGGGAGGGCCATACCGGCGAGCGGCCCGCCACACAGATCGGATTTGCCACGGTACGCGGTGGCGATATCGTCGGAGATCACACCGTGCTGTTTGCCGGTACGGGGGAGCGTATCGAGATCACCCATAAATCCGCCAGCCGCATGCCCTACGCCAGTGGCTCTTTGCGCGCCGCACGGTTCATGCGCGACAAAAAAGCCGGGCTCTTCGATATGCAGGACGTGCTTGGGCTGCAATAAATAGCCCGCCCAATAGCCCGCCCGCACACCTTGAAAGGTGAAGCTTCAGGGGGGCGGTTCAGGGGGGGGATTTCCGGGTCCGGGTTCCAGGTTCCGGATTTGTTCCGCCGGGTTTTTTCCTGATTCCGGATTTGTTCTTGGTGCCCGGGGCCGGAATCGAACCGGCACGCCTTGCGGCAACGGTGTTTGAGACCGTCGCGTCTACCTATTCCGCCACCCGGGCAGGGTGCTGGACGGGGTTCAGGTAACAGTTTCGGTAAAAGCCTTGCACCGTCTGCGCCGCAGACTGTTCGGCTTTGTGCGTAGCGTTGCCCGTAGTGTTGTCTGATCGCCTAAAATCAGCGTCCCCGTCTCGGGAGAGCGCGCATTATCTGCGATTCGGCAGCGCACTTCAACCGTTTTGGATGTTTTGAACCGGATGTTTTGAACCTTTTGAACCTTTTTTTGAACCTTCCGGCCGTCTTGGCCAGTCAAACAGATTTCAACCTGATGTCTTCCCAACCCTTTCGGCCTGAGGCCGCTTTTTCCGAGGATGCGGCCGCAGCTGAAGCCCTTTCCTCCTTGCGTCTGGCAGATTTCGATTATGAGTTGCCTGCCGGGCGGATTGCCCAGCAGCCCTTGTCTGAGCGCAGTGCCAGCCGTTTGTTGACCGTCGACGGCATGCGGCTTGCGGATCGTTCCATCATCGACCTGCCTGCCTTGCTGCAACCGGGTGATTTGTTGGTGATGAATGACACACGGGTTTTGCATGCGCGTTTGTATGGTGTGAAGGAGACGGGCGGGCAGCTTGAGGTGTTGATCGAGCGGGTGACGGGCCAGCATGAAGCCCTGGCGCAGATACGCGCGAGTAAACCGCCCCGGGCAGGCAGTGTGCTGCATCTCGAAAACGCAATGGATGTCGCAGTATTGGCCAGGGAGGGAGAGTTTTATCATTTGCGTTTTCCGCCGGATGAAAACGTTGTCGATTTGCTGGAACGCCATGGACGGCTTCCCTTGCCACCGTACATTGATCGCACTGCAGCCGAACATGACGAATCACGCTACCAGACGGTTTTTGCCCGGGAGCATGGTTCGGTAGCAGCACCAACGGCCGGCTTGCATTTTGATGATGCTTTGCTGGCCGCTTTGCGGGAGCGTGGCTGCCGTCTGGCTTATGTCACGCTGCATGTCGGCGCAGGTACGTTTCAGCCAGTGCGTACTGATAACCTGGCTGAACATCAGATGCATCGCGAACGTTATTTTCTGCCCGGGGCAACGATTGCAGCGATCGAGGAGACTCGTCGTCAGGGCGGGCGTGTCGTGGCGATTGGAACGACGACCTTGCGTACTCTGGAGTCGGCAGCTATCCGGGGTGCGGGCCGCTTGTGCGCTGGCGCAGGCGAGACAGGGCTGTTCATTCTTCCGGGCTTCCGGTTTCAGGTGGTCGATCTCCTGTTGACCAATTTTCACTTGCCGAAATCGACCCTGCTGATGCTGGTGTCGGCGTTTTCCGGGCAGGAGGCTATCCGTCATGCTTACGCCCATGCCATCCTCAATGAATACCGCTTTTTCAGCTATGGCGATGCGATGCTTTTGTCCCGTCAGGATGTTCCGGAGTTGTCATGAACTTTGAGCTCATTACGCAGGATGGCGCGGCGCGCCGTGGCCGGTTGACGCTGGCGCATGGTCAGGTGGATACGCCTGCATTCATGCCCGTGGGGACGTATGGCACGGTGAAGGCCATGACTCCTGCCGAAATTCACGAAGTTGGCGCGCAGATCGTTCTGGGCAACACCTTTCATCTCTGGTTGCGTCCGGGGACGGACATCATCGCGGCGCATGGTGGACTGCACCGCTTCATGGGGTGGGATGGGCCCATCCTGACGGACTCGGGCGGGTTTCAGGTCTTTTCGCTGGGGGCTTTGCGAAAGATCAGCGAGGAGGGCGTCAGGTTCGCTTCACCGATCAACGGTGATCGCCTGTTTCTGACACCCGAAGAATCCATGCGTATCCAGTACACGCTGAATTCTGACATCGTCATGATTTTCGACGAATGCACCCCTTACCCCGCAGAGCGTCGCCAGGCTGAAGATTCAATGCGTCTGTCATTACGCTGGGCGCAGCGTTCCCGTGATGAGCATCAGCGTCTGGAAAATGCCAATGCGCTTTTTGGTATCGTGCAGGGGGGTATGTATGAGGATTTGCGCGACATCTCGCTGGCGGGGCTGCAGGAGCTCGAGTTCGATGGCTATGCCATTGGCGGTTTGTCGGTTGGTGAGCCGAAGGAAGATATGGCACGCATCCTTGCCCATACCGCACCGCGCTTGCCGACGCACAAGCCCCGTTATCTGATGGGAGTGGGGACGCCGGAAGATCTGGTGTTTTCCGTTAGCCAGGGTATCGACATGTTCGATTGCGTGATGCCGACGCGCAATGCGCGAAATGGCTGGTTGTTTACGCGATTTGGCGACATCAAGATCAAGAATGCCAGTTATAAATCCGACCTGCGGCCGCTGGATGAGAGCTGCACCTGTACGACATGTCGTCTTTATACCCGGGCTTATCTGCATCATCTGCACCGCACAGGCGAAATTCTTGGGGCCCGGCTGAATACCCTGCATAACCTGCATTACTACCAGACATTGATGCGCGAATTGCGTGAGGCCATCGTCGCGGGTGATCTGGCAACGACCATTGCGCGCTTTCACCGGGAGCGGGCGGGGGAACGCGCAGGCGGCTGATATAATCCGCCGCTTTATTTGTTTCTACCCTTTCACAGGAGTGACTTGTGCTGATTTCGAATGCTTACGCCCAGGCAGCCGCAACCCCCGATGCTGCAGGCGGTTTGATGCAGATGTTACCCATTCTCCTGATGTTTATTGTCCTGTGGTTCCTGATGATCCGGCCGCAGATGAAAAAAGCCAAAGAGCACAAGAACATGGTGGATGCGCTTTCCAAAGGCGATGAAATCGTCACTCAGGGCGGGATGGCAGGGCGTATCGTCAAGGTGGGCGAGAACTATCTGACAGTCGAGGTTGGCACGATCAAGGATCAGCCAGTGGAAGTTCTTGTTCAGAAGGGGGCCGTTGCGAATCTGCTTCCCAAGGGAACCTTGAAAAGCCTGTGACGCGCATCGTTTCCCGTCGTTTGTTACTTACTCTTTACCGCTCGCCAAAATATGAACCGTTATCCCCTCTGGAAAAATCTTCTGGTGGCTGTCGTGCTGTTGCTGGGCGCGCTTTATACCCTGCCAAATTTTTACGGTGAATCGCCTGCTGTCCAGGTTTCCAGCGTCAAGGCCACGATCAAGGTGGACGAGAAGGTGCAGGCCAGGCTTGTCGAAACCCTCAAGGCAGGTAATCTGGCCGATGACGGAGTTTTTGTCGATAACAACAGCATCCGTGTCCGGTTCAAAGATACCGATGCACAAATGAAGGCGCGGGATGCCATCGAGAAAGTGCTGAATCCGGACAGTACGGATCCGGCCTATAGCGTGGCGTTGAATCTTCTTTCCGCCTCGCCGCAATGGCTCACCAATCTTCATGCGCTCCCGATGTATCTTGGCCTCGACTTGCGCGGCGGGGTGCATTTCCTGTTGCAGGTCGACATGAAGGGTGCGTTGACCAAGCGTCTGGATGCTACCTCCGCCGATGTTCGCAGCCTCTTGCGCGAGAAGAATGTGCGCCATGCCGGGATTGCCCGTGAGGGGATGACGCTGGCTGTCCGGTTCCGCGATGCCGAGTCGCGCGACAAGGCACGTTTCGCGCTGCAGGACGCCCAGCCTGATCTGGCCTTTGCTGAAGGGCAGGATGGTGGAGGTGATGCGCCATTCAAGTTGACCGGCAAGCTCAAACCCGAGGCGGAAAAGCGGATTCAGGAATTCGCCATCAGGCAGAATATCTCCACACTGCATAACCGGATCAACGAGCTTGGGGTGGCAGAGCCCGTCATTCAGCAGCAGGGTGCTGATCGTATCGTTGTGCAATTGCCGGGGGTTCAGGATACGGCCAAGGCAAAGGATCTTCTTGGCCGCACGGCGACACTGGAAATCCGCATGGTGGATGACGAAAACAGCTCGAATCCGTCTGTCATGGAGCTGGCAGCCAAAGGCCAGCCACCGCTGGGAACGGAGTATTACACCGAGCGTGGCGGCCATGCCCTGCTGGTCAAAAAACAGGTGGTGCTGACGGGCGAGCGTCTAACGGATGCCCAGCCTGGCTTTTCAGGAGATACTCAGGAGCCGGCAGTGCACCTGACCCTGGATTCTGCCGGAGCGCGAATTTTCAAGGAAATTACCCGCGACAATATCGGCAAGCGCATGGCCATTCTCCTGATCGAGAAGGGCAAGGGCGAGGTTGTTACCGCTCCGGTGATCCGCAGCGAAATCGGTGGCGGGCGTGTGCAGATCAGCGGCCGCATGAGCACGGTGGAATCCAATGACGTGGCACTGCTCCTTCGTGCCGGATCCCTGGCGGCTCCGATGGATATCATCGAGGAACGTACCATCGGCCCAAGCCTTGGGGCAGAAAATATCGAAAAGGGCTTCCATTCGACGCTTGGCGGCTTCCTGGCGATTGCTGTTTTTATGTCGATGTATTACCTGCTTTTTGGCCTTGTTTCCGTGCTGGCACTGGCATCCAACGTCATGTTGCTGTTCTCGCTGCTTTCTTTGCTTCAGGCAACGTTGACTTTGCCCGGGATTGCAGCAATCGCACTGACACTGGGGATGGCCATCGACGCCAACGTGCTCATCAACGAGCGTATTCGCGAGGAGTTGCGTAATGGGGCTTCGCCTCAGGCAGCCATCGCCGCCGGTTATGAGCGTGCCTGGGCGACGATTCTTGACTCCAATGTCACCACCCTGATTGCCGGGATTGCCCTGCTGATCTTTGGTTCCGGCCCCGTGCGCGGTTTTGCTGTCGTTCATTGCCTGGGGATTCTCACGTCAATGTTCAGCTCCGTTGTAGTTTCGCGCGCCCTCATCAATCTGATCTACGGTTCGCGGCGCAAGGTTTCCCGCTTGGCCATCGGTCAGGTCTGGAAGCCCGGAATCGCAACAAAATAAAGACAAAACTTCCCTGAACAAAAACAGGCACAGGATTACGCAATATGGAATTTTTCCGCATTCGGCATGACATCCCTTTCATGCGCCACGCGCTGGTGTTCAACATCATTTCGCTGGTGACATTCATTCTTGCAGTGGTGTTTCTGGTGACCAAGGGCTTGCATCTGTCCATCGAATTTACGGGCGGCACACTGATGGAAGTCAGCTACGCAACAGCACCCGATGTCGAGAAGGTGAGAAACCAGCTTGTACAGGACGGTGTTTTTGATCCCCAGGTACAGAATTTTGGCAGTTCGCGTGAGTTGTTGATCCGTCTACCGCTCAAGGCAGAAGATGGCAATGCTGCTGGCAAGGCAACCGACAGGATATTCGCCTCGTTGTGCGGCATGGAAAAGGGAAAGGCGCGCGAAGTCAGCTACACCTCGGACAAGGGCGAAAACATCAAGAAAACGGTCTGCCAGGATGAAAAGCAGGCAGAGCCCGTTCAGCTCAAACGTGTCGAGTTTGTCGGCCCGCAGGTAGGCAAGGAGCTTGCCTCGGATGGTGCCATGGCCTTGCTGCTCGTCATCGCAGGCATTGTCGTTTATCTGGCCTTCCGCTTCGAATGGCGTTTTGCCGTGTCTGCCATCATCGCCAACCTGCATGATATCGTCATCATTCTTGGGTTCTTCGCGCTCTTTCAGTGGGAATTCTCGTTGCCAGTGCTGGCGGCCGTACTTGCCGTGCTCGGGTATTCGGTCAACGAGTCTGTCATTGTCTTTGACCGGGTTCGTGAGACGTTCAAGAAAAAGCGTGGCATGACCACGCCACAAGTGCTGGATCATGCCATCACCAGTACCATCTCGCGCACCATCATCACCCATGGCTCAACCCAGATGATGGTGACAGCCATGCTGATTTTTGGTGGTACGGCCTTGCATTATTTCGCCCTGGCACTGACCATCGGCATCCTGTTCGGCATTTATTCCTCGGTGCTGGTTGCCGCTCCTTTGGTCATGTGGCTGGGGGTTTCGCGTGAACAGTTTGTCCAGACAAAGAAACCACGCGAAGAAGCTGTGGTTTGAGTGATAAATTCCCCAAAACATTCCGCCTTGCTAAAAATACTCGCCAAAATAATGGTAAAACAATAAACTCCGGGGCGGCGGCGAATCTGTGGTTCGCCGGGGCTAATTCTCCATGTTCCGCCCTGATGTGCCGATATGCGTCTGATGGAAGAAAAATGATGAGGATGAGGCAGTGAGCCGGATTACTGATGTCGCGGGATCGGTCAAGGCCTTTCTTGGCGAAAAACTGCTGCGTGCCAAGGTCAGGGATGGTTGGGTCGCGCTTGCCTTTGGTGCGGGGACGCTGTCTCTCGTCCATGTTTGCCGTCGCCCCGGACAGCGACCGGAAGTCCTCATGTTGCGGACGGAGTCGGGTGCTTCAGCCGAGCCCTCCAATTTGCGGATCCTTGCCAAGGAACTGGGGTTGAATCAGTGTAACTGCTCGTTGTTGCTGAATCCGGGGGAGTACCAGTTCCTCCAGATCGAGCTGCCTGCCGTTCCGGATGAGGAAGTCAAGGAGGCGGTGCGCTGGTCGATCAAGGATATGGTTGATTTTCCAGCCGAGTCGATGACGCTGGATGTGATCGAGATCTCCTCCCCCGAAAACCGGGGCGGGCGGGCGAGACAGGGTTTTGTTGCTGCGGCGGATGATGGCCTGATTGCCGACCGTATGGCGAGCTTCAACGATGCGGATGCCAAAATCGAGGCGATCGACGTGCCCGAGATGGCAATACGAAACATTGCTGCCCTGTTCGAAGAGGCAGGGCGTGGTTTGGCCGTGCTGGTGTTCGATGATGAACGCATTACGCTGGCCTTTACGTTCGGCGGCGAGTTGTTCGCCGCGCGTCAGATCGACTTGCCCCGCACCCGGCTTGAGCAGGCTGAAGGGGAGTGGCGTCAGCAGATGTTTGACCGAATTGCGCTGGAAACCCAGCGTTCCCTGGATAACTTCGAGCGTCTTCATGGGCAGGTTTCGATATCGAGAGTGTTGGTCTCCCCGCTGCCGACAGTGACTGGTCTGGTCGATTATCTGCGTGGCTATCTGACATTGCCGGTGGGAGAACTGGATTTGGCCGAAGTCATGGATATCACCCTGGTTCCCGAGCTGGCACAGCCGGGTCGGCAAACCTTTTACCTCAAGCTGCTGGGCGCAGCCTTGCGTGAGTAGGAGCAAGCATGGCGCAGCAGATTAATCTCATCAATCCGGATCTCCGCAAGAAACGGGACTTGCTGACAGCGGTTCCCCTGTTGATTGCGACGGGAGTTTTGCTTGCCGTGTTGCTGGCAGCGTTTTTTGTCGCATTCCAGCAGGCCAGTGCAATTCAGAAAGAGGCAGATAAACGTGATGCCGATGTGAAGGCGGCGCAGGCGCAGGTGCTGGAGCTGAGCAAGCGCGTAGCGGAGAACAAGCCGAACCCGAGACTTGCCGAAGAACTGGAAAATGCGCGCACCTTGCTGAATCTCCGTGAGGAAATCATTGCGATTCTGGAAGGTGGTGTTTTCGGTAAAAACGGCGGCTTCTCCGAGTTCATGCGGGGCTTTGCCCGGCAGGTTCCGCGAGATCTCTGGCTGACCGGTTTTTCGCTTCATTCGACGGATGAAAGCATCGAGATCAGGGGTAGTATGCTCAAGCCCGTTTCCTTGCCGGATTTCATTCATCGCCTGGGTAGCGAGGCTGCTTTCCAGGGCGTGGGTTTTTCCTCGCTGACCATGGATAGACCGGTGAAAGCGGCGGATGCCAAGTCCCCTGCACCTGCAAGCACGGCGACTGCGGCAACGCCGAAAGTCGAGATGGCACCGTTCGTCGATTTTGTGATGAAATCCAAACCCAGGGAAGCCAAGGCGGGGGGGAAACCTTGAAAGAAAAACTGCTCGAACTGACCGGGCGTTACGATGCGCTTCAGCCGCGTGAGCGAATGACGATTGCCAGCTCCGTGCTGTTGGGCGGGCTGGTCTTCGGTTATCTCACCCTGATTGATCCGCAGATTACGCGCCAGCATACGCAGGCCAAGAGAATCACCCAGCTCAAAAGTGAGCTGGCTTCGCAGGAAGCGCAGGCTGTTGCATTAAAAGCGCAATTGACGGACCCTGATGCCAGCACAAAGGCTGCGTTGCAGGAAATCAAAAAGAGCATGGCGGCCATCGATGTGCGGCTGCACAACGTTCAAAACAGCCTGGTTCCGCCCGACAAGATGCAAGGCTTTCTTGAAGGTCTGCTGACAAAAAACGGCCACCTCGAATTGCTGTCCTTGCACACCTTGCCCGTGGCCCCGTTGATCGATCACGCGGCGGCAGCAAAGAAACCCGATGACAAAGCGGCTTCGGGTGTTACGGATACCAAACCCGGGCGCAAGGATGCTGGCCCCGCAAAGGGCGATACCGGAATCACCAATATCTACAAACACGCGATCGAGTTGCGCGTCGCGGGTAGTTACAATGACATCGCGAAATATCTTGCGGCAATCGAAGGCATGCCCGAACGCCTTGTTTGGGAGCGTGCCGATCTGGTTGTTGAAAAATACCCGCGCTGTGTGCTGACCCTGACGGTTTATACCTTGAGCCTGGACAAGCAATGGCTGACAGTCTAATTCCTGTAGTGCGAAATATGCCTTTCGGCAAGCCCCCGTCTTTGGCTTTTCGGTCGCGGTGGCTGAAGGTTTCGTCGTATCTGCCGTATCTGCTCCTCGCCTCTTTGTTTTCTTTGTCAGCTCCGGTTCATGCGGAGGGAGCGGGCAGTGTGAGTGGAGCGACTGGAGCGACTGGAGCGGTCGGGGCGACCGGTGCGACCGGTGCGACCGGTGCGACCGGTGCGGCGAACACGGAAACCATAAAAAAACCTGCAAACCTGGGTGCCAGTTTGCCAGATCCGACACGTCCTCCGGCTTCACTGGCGCAGGATGCGCCGAAAGATGCCCAGGCAACGGCTGAAAAGATCGGGGCCAATGGCTTGCAGACGGTGATTCTCCGGAAGGGGAAGAAGCCCGTGGCAGTCATCAATGGCGAAAGCGTGGAGCTTGGCGGAAAGCTGGGAGACGCGCGCCTGGTCAAGCTCAGTGAAAACGAGGCGGTGCTGCAAAGTGAGAATGGCAAGGAAGTTTTTCACCTGACCCCAGGTGTCGAGCGAAAAAATGTCGTTCCGCCGGTAGCCAAGACGCGCGCCAAGGCCAAGCCTCCGAAGAAATACAAAAAGACTAAATCGCAACCTACCAACAAGTGAATCTGACATGGCTGAACTTTCAATTCCCCGGTGTTTTCGCGTGTTAGACGTCTTGTCTGCCGGTGTCGTTGGCGAAAGGCCGTCAAGTTTTCGCCTGGCTACCCTGGGGTGTCTCGGCAGCCTGCTGCTTTCGGGCTGCGGACTGCCGCTGGTGAAGTACGGCGATGCAACGGACCGTATGAACCATACGCTCGAGCGTGCCGCCGCCGAACGCAAGACGGATAAACCGGCCATGAATTCCGCTTTGATGCCTCCGCTTCAAGTGGAAGAGCCCAAGCTGAAAAGTGATGCCGAAACCCGGTTTGATCTTTCTGTGGTCGGCGCACCGGCCGGGCAGGTTTTCATGGCCTTGGTGACCGGCACACGCTACAGCATGCTGCTGCCGCCGGATATCAGCGGAACGATTACCGTCAAGCTCAAGGATGTGACGATCAAGGAAGCCCTGGATACGATCCGAGAACTCTACGGCTACGAGTACAAGATTCAAGGCTCCCGGATATTTATTCAAACCAATACGCTGCAATCCCGGGTGTACCAGATCAACTACCTGGTCGGCCGTCGCCAGGGCAGCAGTGACCTGCGTGTTTCTTCGTCTACCCTGGCCAATGCACCTTCCGTTGGTGGGTCCTCCTCTTCCAGTGGTTCCACAACTTCGGGCAGTAGCAGCAGCGGTTCTGGTACTACATCCGGCTCGACTTCCGGAACTTCCGGGCAAACAGGGGCTGCGGGTAATCGCGCAGGCGAGAGCAGCCGCATCAGCACCAGTTCGGATGCGGATTTCTGGCGTGATCTGAATACGGCACTGACTTCTATCGTGGGCAAGGAGGAAGGCCGCAGCGTTATCGTCAATGCGATGTCGGGTGTGGTGGTGGTCCGTGCCTTGCCTGCAGAATTGCGTAATGTTGACTCCTACCTCAAGGCAACCCAGCTTGTGGTAGAGCGTCAGGTGATGCTGGAGGCCAAGATTGTCGCGGTAACGCTCAATAACAGCACCCAGTCCGGCATCAACTGGTCGGTTTTCAACAGTGTCAGCAATGGGCGCGGCATGTTCGGCGTGTTGGGGCCGAATGCCACTCTGAATACGACGGGTGCCATTGCCTCGGGGGCGGCTTTGCAAATCACCCCGGGCAAGTCGGGTAAGGCAGAAACTTCTTCGATGAACAACGGTTTCATCGGCCTGGCTTTGCAGACCGCCAATTTTTCCGCACTGCTCTCTTTCTTGGAGACGCAAGGTGATGTGACGGTTCTGTCTAGCCCGCGAATTGCCACGATCAATAACCAGAAGGCCATTCTCAAGGTCGGGACTGACGACATGTATGTCGTCAATGTTTCCGGCGGGACGGCGGGGACATCCAATGTGGCCAGTACTGCGCCGACTATCGATCTGAAGCCTTTCTTCTCGGGGATCTCGCTGGATGTCACACCGCAGATTGATGACGAAGGCAATGTCATTCTGCATGTTCATCCGGCAGTCAGCGAGGTGACGGAAGTGCAGAAAACGATCGACCTGGGTGCGAATGGCGGCATTTTCAAGCTGCCGCTGCCCTCCATTGGCATCAACGAATCCGACAGCATTGTGCGCGTTCAGGATGGCAATATCGTGGCCATTGGCGGCCTGATGAAACAGCAACAGGCACAGGATCGCTCGCAGTTGCCGGGGATGGGAGAGTGGCCCCTGGGTTTCCTTTTCGGGCAGCGCAACAGCTCCTCTAGCAAGACCGAAATGGTCATCCTCATCAAGCCGACCATCATCAATGGCGACAAGCCCTGGCAGGAAGATCTGCAGCAGGTGAAGGAGCGCGTCCAGGATTACGACGTCCGGAAACTCTCTCCTCCCTGGAAACCGACAGCCCCGGCATTTCCGCTGGATGGACGCTGACCTGGCCTGAGCGTGGGGTATCTTTCTTGTATCTCACGCATTTTGGTCTGAGCGAGCGGCCATTCGGCATTACGCCCGATACCAGCTTCATCTATTCAGCCACGGCGCATCAGGAAGCTCTCAATACCCTGCTGATCGGTTTGAGCAGCGGCGAGGGCTTCATCAAGATCACCGGCGAGGTCGGCACGGGTAAAACCCTGCTGTGCCGCCGGTTTCTGGCCGGCCTGGATGAAAACTGTTTCACGCTTTATCTGCCCAACCCCTCCATCGGCCCTACGGCTTTGCTCCTGGCCGTTGCCGAGGAGCTGGGTTTGACGCTGGATACCAGCGAATCACAATTCCAGCTCATCAAGCATATCAACCGGCGTCTGCTCGATCTTTCCCGGCAGGGCCGGATGGTCGTTTGCTGTGTGGATGAAGCGCAGTCTGCCCCGCTGGAAAGTCTCGAAGCTTTGCGTCTGCTTTCCAATCTGGAAACGGAAAAGCATAAGCTGATTCACATCGTGCTGTTTGGGCAACCGGAACTGGATCGCAATCTGTCCAATCCTTCCATCCGGCAGCTATTGCAACGCATTGCCTTTCATTACCATCTTGCCGGTTTGCGGCAGGACGAGTTCGAGCACTATCTTGATCATCGGCTGAAAACCGCCGGTCATCATGGCGCGCCCCTGTTCTCAAGGGCGGCGGCGAACGAGCTCTTTCGTTATTCGCGTGGTGTGCCGCGTCTGGTGAATATCCTCGCCAATAAATCGCTCCTGGCGGCCTTTGGCGAAGGCCGGCCGAGTGTTGGGCCAAAACATGTCCGGGCGGCTGCCCGGGATACCGAGGGAGTGAAAGCCCCCTCCCGCTGGCTGTTTGGCTGACAGGCAAGACTCGAGGAGCAAGGCAATGAGTTTGGTCAATCAGATGTTGCGTGATCTCGATGCCCGCCAGGCCGAGGGAGACGGCCCTGCCCTGGCCGAAAGCACGAAGGCCTTGCCCGTACGGCAAGCCTTTCAGCATACCAGCATGATGCGCCGGGGCCTTGGGGTGGGGGTGGCCTTGATGCTCGTCATCGGCGTGTTCTGGCAGATTTCTTCCCCGCTGGATTTTGTTGCCCTGCCTCGGCCCGGTTTGTCGAAACCTGTCGCGCCGACCATCACTTCCGGTGTGTCTGCCGTTGCTCCGCCTCTTCCGGTGGCTGGTCCGGTGAATTCTGTTTCGTCATCTGCCATTCCGGGGCCGGCTCCGGCTGAAGCGACACCGCCCATGGCAGTGCCGACGCAACCTCAACCCCCTCGCGCCCATCTCGCGCCCGCCCCGGTTGCGCCAGTACCCTTGCCTGCTTCGACGCGCGTCGTTCCTGCCGGGGCGAGCCATGCCATTCAGCTCAAGCTGGACGAACTGCTGACTTTCAATGTTCGCGCCCGGATGGGGGAGAAGGAAGCTGCTGCGGGGGGCGGGGTGAGCCTGGATGGGTTCGCGGAGCGTCCAGTTCCCGCCGCGAAGGGGGGGCGGCCAGAAAATGCCGACAAGCTGGAGAAGCCGGCCACGAATGATGCTTCTCCCCGGATTGAAAAGATTGAACGCCATGATCCTGGTGCCGAGTTTTACAGAAATGGCATCGATGCCATGAGGCAGGGGCGACTGAAGGACGCTGTCGAACAGTTGCAGTTCGCTTTGCGGGATAACCCGAGAATGGCCATGGCTCGCCAGGCATTGCTCGGGGTCTATGTCGATCAACGCGATTGGGATGAGGCGCAGACCTTGCTCAAGGAAGGACTGGCTCTGATGCCGGATCAATCGGCCTGGGCGATGGCCCTGGCCCGCATTCAGGTCGAACGCGGGCAAACGGCCCAGGCCTGGGAAACCTTGCAAAAATATGAGGGCGTTGCCGGACGGAATGCGGATTACCAGGGCTTTGCGGGAGTCTTGTTGCAACACATGAAAAAACCGCACGAGGCAGTGGAGCGTTACCGTGCCGCGCTCAAGTTGCGCCCGCGGGAAGGACGCTGGTGGTATGCCCTCGGAACGGCACTGGAAGAAGACGGGAAGGCGACGGAGGCTCTGGAAATTTACCGCCGCGCACTCGCCTTGGGGGGGCTGACGCCATCGATGGCGGAGAGTGTCGAGAAAAAACTGAGGTAACTCTTGTCGCAGTGGAGGGGCCTCAATCCCGACAGGCCCGTGCCAGCACCCAGTTCGTGATGTGGGTAGCACCATGTTTTTTCAGGGTGCGTGCGAATTCATTGAGGCTGGCTCCCGTGGTCATGACGTCATCCACGACGATGAGGCGTTTTCCGGCAAGATTCAGCGAGCACTCAAAGGCTCCGCGGATATTGGCATGGCGCGCCTTCCACGGTAGCGTCGCCTGAGGTACGGTGTCGAGGCTGCGGGTGTAGCCGTCGATCAGCAAGGGAATCCCCGTGGCGGAAGACAGCGCGCGGGCAAGCTCTACCGACTGGTTGAATCCCCGCTGTGCCAGACGCTGTCTTGACAGAGGAACGGGCAGCAGCCCGTCGGCTGGGGGCAAGGGAGGCAGCTTGTCCAGCATCATGCGCCCCAGGCAGCGGCTGATGGCCAGGTGGTGACGGTATTTGAGGCCATGGATCAGGTGGTTGATGGGAAAGGTGTAACGAAACCGGGCTATCGTGGCATCGAAGCAGGGCGGGTGAGCCAGGCATGCGCCACAAACCTGCGCTCCCGGCGTTGGTAGCGCGCAAACCGGGCAGGCGGAAGGCGTTGGCTCAGGCAACTGGCGGAGACATTCCGGACACAAAAGCTCCTGCCCCGCAGGCGAATTGCACAAATAGCAATCCTGCGGCAGCGCGAGCTGGCCGAGGATCTGGCTACCCTGCTTTAGCAGGCGCATCAGCGGGGATGTGAAGTGGGATAAAATGTGCAGTTCGCCTTGCCTCCTTGCAAGGGGCTTGCCAGTGACTCGTGGCCCGGTACCCCGGGGCCGGTGTTCCGTGATTCATGCCATTCCGGCCGATGGGCTCTCATACTGCAAGAGCTTCTGTCTCCTCCCTCCATTCTCGCAGATCGTGATCGACATGACCGCATCCTCCGCTTCCGTCTCTTCTCACCAAGCCCAGTCTCCGTCTGCTCCAGAGTTTCGCCAGATGGCCGGTAACGACAAGCCCGTCTGGACGCGGGTTGAGATCGAGGCACTTTTTTCTTTGCCGTTCAATGACTTGATCTTCCGTGCCCAGCAGGTGCATCGCGCGAATTTCGATGCCAACAGTGTGCAACGCTCGACACTGCTTTCGATCAAGACGGGTGGTTGTTCGGAAGACTGCGGCTATTGCTCGCAATCCGCACGGCATAAAACGGAAGTGGAGCGCGAAGCCCTGCTGCCCATCGACGAAGTCATGTCTGCTGCCCGGGCAGCGAAGGACAAAGGGGCCACACGTTTTTGCATGGGAGCAGCCTGGCGCGGGCCGAAGAAGAAGGATCTGGGGGCCGTCAAGGAAATGATCCGGGCGGTCAAAAGCCTGGACATGGAAACCTGCGCCACGCTGGGCATGCTCCAGGAGGGGCAGGCGGAAGAACTTCGCGAAGCCGGGCTGGATTATTACAACCACAATCTTGATACCTCTGCCGAGCACTATATCAAGGTGATTTCAACGCATACGCTATCCGACCGTTTTGAAACGCTCGACAAGGTACGCCGCGCAGGTATCAAGGTCTGCAGCGGAGGCATCGTCGGCATGGGTGAAACGCGCCGTGGACGCGCAGACCTGATTTCCCAGCTGGCCAACATGAGCCCGCCGCCGGACTCCGTGCCGATCAACAACCTCGTGCCGATGCCCGGAACACCGCTGGCAGATTCCGAACCACTCGATCCTTTCGAGTTTGTCCGCACCATCGCCTGCGCCCGCATCACCATGCCGGGGAGTTTCGTCCGCCTTTCAGCCGGCCGCCAGGAAATGACGGATGAGCTGCAGGCTCTGTGCTTCCTGGCCGGTGCCAATTCGATTTTTTACGGCGACAAGCTCCTGACGGCAGATAACCCCGAGGCATCCCGTGATGAAGCCCTGTTTGACAGGCTGGGGTTGCGCGCCATCTGAGCTTCATGAAAGCCGCTTTTTCGACTGCCGCCACCCGGTATGATGAAGCCGCCGTGCTGGCCCGCGAGACGGGGCAGCGTATGGCGGGGCGGCTGGATTACATCAAGCTTTCTCCGGCACGATTTGCCGATATTGGTTGTGCCACGGGTGACGGAGTGCGCGAGTTATCGCGGCGTTACCCGAATGCTTTTCCGCTGGCAGTGGATTACTCGTTCGACATGTTACGTCAGCTTCGGGAAAATTCACCTGCTACCTTGCTGCAACGCCTGCGACGTCGCGGCGGGGTGACTCTGCTGAATGCAGATGCCCGCTGTCTGCCATTTGCGGCAGCCAGCCTGGATTTCATCTGGTCGAACCAGATGCTGCACTGGCTGGATGACCCCTTGCCCGCTCTCAGGGAAATGCACCGAAGCCTGGCAACACATGGCCTGCTCATGTTTGCCATGTTCGGCCCGGATACCCTGCGGGAATTGCGTGATGCCTGTCGCGAATGTGGCATCCGGCCCCCTCTGCGTACATTCCACGACATGCACGACATTGGCGACATGCTGGTGGCGGCGGGTTTTGCCGATCCTGTCATGGACATGGAAATGCTGACGATGACCTATTCCGGGCCGCGCAGTTTCTTGCGAGACCAACGTCATCTGGGTGTGCGCGATGGCCTGCTAGGGCATTTGCCATGGCGCGACTGGCGGCGGGTATTTTCCACCCATGCCGCACGGCATGGCGGCCAGCCCATGCCGATGCGCTTCGAGATTGTCTATGGCCACGCCTGGAAGCCCGAGCCAAGAACAACGGAGGATGGACGCAGCATTATCCGGCTCGAAAAGAAGCGGCAGGATCAGGGGCGGGGGCAGCGATGAAACGCGCAAGACAGGCCCGCTTCAAACCGCGTAACCCTCTGGTAGCGGCAGCACAGCAGAAGCAGGCCGGGGCGCATCAGCGTCGCGACAAGCATGCCCCACGCGCGCGCCAGCAGCAGCAGTTCAGGAAACGGGTGTCGGAGGAGTGAGGGGAAATAGGTGAAATAGGTGTTTAACCTCACATCACCTGTAAATAGCACCACGTTGAAATCGGATATCAAAATAAAAAAAGTGGCACGGGGAAAGCCCGGCCACCTTTTTTCATGGAACTGAAACGGCGCTGTTTTAGCGCAGACCGGCGATGTAATCCGCTACGGCCTTGATTTCGCGATCCGTCATCTTGATTGCGACCATTCGCATCATCTTGTTGGGGTCATTGGCACGCGCGCCTTCGGCGGCAGCGTCTTCCGATCCGGTACGGAATCCCTTGAGCTGTGCCTCGATGTAATCGGCATATTGCCCGGCAATGCGCGGGAACTGCACGGGCATGCCAGCACCCGTCGGGCCATGGCAGCCGATGCAGGCAGGCAGGCCCTTGCTGGCGTCACCTGCACGGTAGATGCGCTGGCCGAATTCGATGGTGTCGCGGTTTTTCGCTTCTTCGGGTTTTTGTTTCTGCGAGGCAAGGTAAGCAGCGATGTCGCGCATCTGGGTTTCGTCATAGGCAGCGATCATGCCGTTCATGACTGCATTCACCCGTACCGGCGTTTTGCCTTCTGCAGCCTTGAATTCCTTCATCTGCTTGAAAAGATACCCGGCATGTTGCCCGGCGAGTTTCGGGTTGGCGGAAATGGCACTGTTGCCATCCGGCCCGTGGCACGCACCGCATACCGTCGAGACGATGGCCTGGCCTTTGGCCGGATCAGCCTTTGCCGGGGTTGCGGCATGCTCGGTGGCGTAGGCGGTCAAGGAGGCAAAGGTCATGGCAGCGGCGGCCAGCAGCAGCATACGGCGGTTCATCGTGAGAAGTCCTCGAATCGGGGATTGCCAAACCTGTTATTCTATACCAACTTTGCTTCTTTAAGCGTCAGGCCCCTCCCGAACCGTTGTGGCCTGATGTCACCGATTCCATGTCTGCATCCAATATTTTTCGCCACGCTGTTTTTGAAATCTCCATCGCCAAGCCTTCGGGTTTGCCGCCGTCTTCGCCGGATGCGCCGGAAATTGCCTTTGCGGGCCGCTCCAACGCTGGCAAGTCGAGCGCGCTCAATACTTTGGCGGGGCACACCCGTCTGGCTTTCGTCAGCAAGACGCCAGGGCGGACGCAGCTCATCAATTTCTTTCGTCTGCCGGGTGGAGCGCGGCTGGTGGATCTGCCAGGCTATGGCTACGCCGCTGTGCCGGAGGCCATACGAAAGCAATGGGTGGCCTTGCTGGAGCATTATCTGAAAAAGCGGCAGAACCTGATGGGACTGGTGCTCATCATGGATGCCCGTCGCCCCTTGACCGAGCTCGATCAGCAAATGATCGGCTGGTTCGCGCCGACCATGCGGCCCATCCACATCATGCTTACCAAAACCGACAAACTGTCGCGGCAGGAGGCGACAAAGACCTTGCGCGAGGTTCGTGAGGCCGTGGCGGATTACAAGGGGCAGATTACCGTGCAGCTTTTTTCCAGCCTGAAAAAAACCGGCATCGAAGAAGCGGATGGCGTTATCGGCGGCTGGTTGGCGCAGGGGCTGGGCGAATTCGGAGAAAAAAGAATGGCTCCCGGCCAAGGGGAAATGCCGGGAGCCATTTGACCTGATTCACGAGGATGGAAGCAGGTGCCCGCCCAAGGAGAGAATACGGGCAACGATCAACGATCGTCGAGAGGTAGGATTGACCGTGCCAAAAAAAGTTCCCAAAAGGTTTCAAAAATTTGTTTCTTCGGGAAACGCCGGAGGCTCCGGAAGCCCGGCAAAATACTACGCGGCGATTCCCGGACGTTGTAAATGCGTGAGGTTGTGAAAGTGGTGCTGTGATGAAGAAAATACAAGAAATGACACCGGGGCATTTCCCCGCAACGAGAATGCGCCGGATGCGGCGTGATGATTTTTCGCGCCGGTTGATGCGCGAAAACGTATTGACGGTCGATGATCTGATTTACCCCGTTTTCGTTCTGGACGGCGACAACCGCACGGAAGCGGTGGCTTCCATGCCGGGTATCGAACGTATGACGCTGGATCGGCTCCTGCCCGTGGCGGAGCGGGCGCACCGGCTGGGCATTCCGGCGTTGGCCCTTTTCCCGGTGATTGCCAGCGAACTCAAGTCACACACTGCCGAAGAGGCGTGGAATCCCGATGGCCTGGTCGCGCGTGTGGTACGGGCTTTGAAGCGCGAGTTGCCGGAGCTGGGCATCATCTGCGATGTCGCACTCGACCCCTATACGATTCACGGCCAGGATGGCCTGATCGATCCGGAAGATCCGCGAGGTTATGTCCTCAATGACGAGACGCTGGAGGCTTTGGCCCGGCAGGCATTGTGCCAGTCCCTGGCGGGGGCGGATGTGGTCGCGCCTTCCGACATGATGGATGGCCGTGTTGCGCGAATACGCCATGAGCTCGACGCCCATCGGCAGATCCACACGCGCATCCTTGCTTACTCCGCCAAGTACGCTTCCGCTTTTTACGGCCCTTTCCGTGATGCTGTCGGGTCAGCGGGCAATCTTGGCAGTGGGGATAAATACACCTATCAGATGGATCCGGCCAATTCCGATGAGGCCTTGCGGGAAGTTGCCCTGGATATCGGTGAAGGGGCGGATATGGTGATGGTCAAGCCGGGCATGCCTTATCTTGACATCGTTCGTCGCGTGAAGGATGAATTGCGCGTGCCGACTTACGTTTATCAGGTCAGTGGCGAATACGCCATGCTCAAGGCTGCCGCGCATAACGGCTGGCTCAATGGCGAGGCGGTGATGATGGAATCCTTGCTGGCCTTCAAGCGCGCCGGGGCAGATGGCATCCTGAGCTATTTCGCGCTGGAAGCGGCGGAAGCCCTGCGGCGAGGCTAGATTAGAAGCGGCCACTGCTGCGGCCATATCTCGAGCGGAGCCGTCCTGAAACCGCTCTTGACGAACTGATGCCAGCGTCCCAGCGCGTAGCAGCGCAGGATGTTGGCATGAGCGGAAACGTCGTGTTCGGCAGGCAGGTTGCCCTGGCTGACGGCGATCCGCAGGGCCTGTTTGAACGAGACTTCGATTCTGTCGAGCAGCTGGTTGATGCGAACCTGCAGCCGCGGATTTTCATGCACCAGCGCATCGCCAATCAGCACCCGTGTCAGCCCCCGGTTCTTCTCGGCAAAGCCTAGCAGCAAGGAGAGCATCATCTGTACTTGTCGCAGGCCGTGTTCTTCCTCGGCGGCGATCTTGTTAATGACGGTAAAGAGGCTGGATTCGATGAATTCGATCAGCCCCTCGAACATCTGCGCCTTGCTGGCGAAATGACGATACAGTGCCGCTTCCGAGACGTCGATCCGTTTGGCCAGTGCGGCGGTGGTGATTTTCTCGGCAGCGGGATCTTGCAGCATTTCTGCGATGACTTGCAAAATCTGTAGCTTGCGCTCACCGGGTTTGCTGGCCATGAAGTTTTCCTTGAGGTAGGGTAGGCAGGTTGGGTTAGGCCGAAAGTCGCCCTAGCCGGCGCGGTAATTCGAGCACGGATTTTAGCCGCAGGTCGACCCAGGCGGGGGTAGCCCGGGTTTGTTCAGGGTTGCCGACCAGAACGGTTTTCATGCCAAGCGATTTTGCAGTACGCAGGTTTGCGGCACTGTCTTCGACCATGATGCAGCGGTGCGGCGGGAGACGTTCGGCTTTGAGTAATTGCAGGAAGGCCCGGGTCTCCGGTTTTGGGCGAAACCGGAGATGCTCAAGTGCGTAGAGGGCATCGAAGACCGGCCGGACGCCCATGACATCAAGCACGGCCTCGGCGTAGTGGCGTGGTCCGTTGGTGAAAACCAGTTTGCGTCCCGGCAGGCGGCGCAGCATGGCTTTCAGACCACGTTCGAAGATCACCATGCGGTCGAGTTCCGGGAACTGGTGGGTGTGCCAGAGAAAATGATGCGGATCGGTGCCGTGATGACGCATCATGCCCGTCAGAGTGGCCCCGTATCTGTGCCAGTAATCGACGCGCAGCCTGTCGGCTTCAGCAGGGGGGAGCTGCAGTGTCTGCGCGACGTAATCCGTCATGCCGCGATTGATGTGCGGAAAGATGTACGGACGGGCGTCGTGCAGCGTGTTGTCGAGATCGAACAGCCAGACGGGCTGGCGTTCTGTCATGATGCGGGCTGGTTGGCCTTGATGAGTGTGCCGACACCGTCGTCGGTGAGAATTTCCAGCAGCAGCGCGTGTTCTACTCGGCCATCGATGATATGCACGCTTTTAACGCCGTTGCGGGCAGCATCGAGTGCCGATCCGATCTTGGGCAGCATGCCGCCGGAGAGGGTTCCGTTGGCAATCATGGCGTCGACATCCCGGGGGGTGATTCCGGTCAGCAGTTTGCCGTTTTCATCGAGGACCCCGGGGGTGTTGGTGAGCAGCACCAGCTTTTCGGCCTTCAGCACTTCGGCGATCTTGCCCGCGACGACATCGGCATTGATGTTATAGGTTTCGCCCTCCGGCCCCACGCCGACGGGTGCGATCACCGGAATGAACGCGCCGCTGTCGAGCAGGGCGATGAGCGAAGGGTCGATGCTGGTGATATCGCCCACCTGGCCAAGGTCGATCTTTTCCTCGGGTTTGTTCTTGTCGGGCATCAGCAGTTTCCGGGCGCGGATAAAGCCGCCATCCTTGCCCGTCAGGCCGACGGCCTTGCCGCCATGCTGGTTGATGAGGTTGACGATTTCCTTGTTGACCTGCCCGCCCAGCACCATTTCGACGACTTCCATGGTTTCGCTGTCGGTGACGCGCATTCCCTGGATGAATTCTCCTTTCTTGCCGACGCGCCTTAGCATCTCGTCGATCTGCGGCCCGCCACCATGCACGACGACCGGATTCATGCCGACTAGCTTGAGCAGCACGACATCACGGGCGAAACACTGTTTCAGATGTTCGTCCGTCATGGCGTTTCCGCCGTATTTGATGACGATGGTACGGCCGTGGAAACGCTTGATGTAGGGCAGAGCCTCGGCAAGCAGGCCGGCCTTGATGTTCGGGGAGAGTTTTTCGTGGGACATGATGGCGGCGGGCAGTGAAGGTTGTTTCTGCTTATTTCAGCGATTCTTCGGCGCGGGTCTTGGCCCAGCGGTAATCGGCCTTGCCGACCGGAGTGCGCTGGACGGCGGGAACGAAAACGATGTCCTTGGGAACCTTGTAACCGGCCAGATGCTGGCGTACATGGCTGCGGATCGCCTCGCCATCGGCGGTCATCCCTTCGCGCAGGGCGACGATGCCGACGACCTTCTGGCCCCAGCGATCGTCCGCCAGGCCGACGACGACGGCATCGACAACCCCATCAAAGGAACGGATGGTTTCCTCGACTTCTTCCGTAAATACCTTTTCACCGCCGGTGTTGATGCACTGCGAATCGCGCCCGAAGACGGTGATGGTGTCGTCTTCGTTGAGGCGGGCGATGTCACCGCTAACGGAGCAGCGGAGGCCTTCGATGGTGGTGAAGGTGGCGGCCGTCTTGACCGGATCCTTGAAGTAACCGACCGGCAGATGGCCCATACGCACCAGAATGCCGGTTTCGCCCGGCTTGGCAAAGCGCACACCATCGACAGCGACGTTCGTGGTTTCGTTGCGGGTGAGCTGGATCAGACCTTCCTTGGGGGATTCCAGGCTGACGCCAGCCTGGCCGGTTTCCGAGGAGCCCATGCTGTTGACCAGCCGGATATAGGGCGAGATAAGGTCACGCATGGCCTGCTGGATGTGTTCGGAGAAGAGGGCACTGGCCGAGGAAATGGCCATCAGCGTACCTAAATCCCAACGGCCAGGATTGGCTTTCAGGGCATCGACCATTGGGATGCCCATGGCATCACCGACGATCATCATGACGTTGATCTGTTCCTGGGCGATCAGGTCGAAGGCGCGTTCTGCATTGAAGCCTGGATTCTTGTCCAGATAGACACAGTTGCCGCCGTAGAGACCGATCAACGTGGCCCAAAGGCCCGCGCCGTGCATGAGCGGTGCGGTGGGCAGCAGCTTGATCATCATGCCTTCATTGATGCGGTCGACCAGTTCTTCCGGTTTGCTGATGGGGCCGTTCGGGCTGAAGCCGCCGCCGCCCCCGAAACCGGCGAAGAAAAGAGCCTTGTGTGGCCAGATCACCCCCTTGGGCATGCCGGTCGTCCCGCCCGTGTAGAGCAGGATGACGTCGTCGTCAGAAAGCGCGATGTCCTCGAGCGAGCCACGGGCATTGGACAGGGCCGTTTCGTAGTCTTCGACATTCGGGATGCCTGCCGGGCCGCTGCCGCCTACCCGCGCGATGGCGCACAGGCCGGGAGCAGCATCCAGCGCACCGGCCGCCGGGGCTTCGAGTGCCGCGTCATAGACGAGGGCTTTCAGCTCGGCATTGGTGAAGAGGTAACGCAGTTCGTCGCTCGTGTAACGGTAATTGATGTTGACCGGGATCGCCTTGACCATGAAAGCACCGAGGATGACCTCGATGAATTCGTTGCAGTTGTACAGGTCGATCCCGACGGTATCGCCTGCCTTGATGCCCTTGCTGCGTAGCCACAGCGCGACTTGCGTACTGCGTTGTTCGAGTTCCTTGTAAGTCAGGCGACGCTCGCCGCAGACGATGGCTTCGCGCTCGCCGGCATTTTCGGCAACGATACGAAAGAGATCCGCGAGGTTGTAAGTTCTGGCTTTGCTCATGGCTGGATTCCTGAAAGGGTCGAAAAAGGGTCGGAAAGGAAAATTGAAAGAAGGGTGAACGAAGGGTTTATCCCAGCCGGGCGAGCTGGCCGCGCAGCTTGTCCAGCAGGGCGGCAAAATCGGCGAGGCGGCTGCGCTCCTGTGCTACCACGGCTTCCGGGGCGCGTTCGACGAAGCTGGGGGTGGCCAGTTTCTTTTCCGCCTTGATGGTTTCGCCCTCGATGCGAGCGATTTCCTTGCTCAGGCGGGTACGTTCGGCGTCGATGTCGATTTCGATCTTCAGCATCAGGCGGAAGTCACCCACGATCTGTACCGGCGCATCGTTATCCGGCAACCCGGCACCGGTGGCTGCCACACTTTCCATGCGCGCCAGGGCTTGCAGGTAGGGCGCGAATTCCGTCACCGTCGTTGTGTCTCCCGCGATCAGCAGCGGCACTTTCTGCGAAGGCGGCAGGCCCATCTCGCCGCGCAGACTGCGGCAGGCATTGACCATGTCCTTGAGCAGCCGGATGCGTGATTCTGCGGCTTCGTCGAGTTTGGCCGGATTGGCTTCCGGGTAGGCTGCGAGCATGATGGATTCGCCCGTAGCACCCGCCAGCGGCCTGACCGACTGCCAGAGTTCTTCGGTGATGAAGGGGATCAAGGGGTGGGCCAGTCGCAGCAGGGTTTCCAGCACACGCACGAGAGTGCGGCGGGTGCATGCCTGCTGTTTGTCGTTGCCGGTTTGCAACTGTACCTTGGCCAGCTCCAGATACCAGTCGCAATACTCGTCCCAGACGAACTCATAACCCGCGCGTGCGGCCAGATCGAAGCGGTATTCCTTGAAATGCTGGGCAATGTCGGCTTCGGTGCGTTGCAGACGGCTGACGATCCAGCGATCCGCCGCGCTGAAGGCGTGGCAGTCGATGCTGCGAATGTCGAGGCCGACATCCTTGCCTTCGCAATTCATCAGCACGAAGCGCGTAGCGTTCCACAGCTTGTTGCAGAAATTTCGGTAGCCTTCGCAGCGGTTCAGGTCAAATTTGATGTCGCGCCCCGGGGAGGCCAGGCTCGCGAAGGTAAAGCGCAGCGCGTCCGTGCCGAAGGCGGGGATGCCTTCCGGAAATTCGCGGCGGGTGCGTTTTTCGATTTTTTGTGCATCCTTCGGGTTCATGAGCCCGGTGGTGCGTTTTTGCACCAGGGCTTCGATGCCGATGCCGTCGATGAGGTCGATCGGGTCCAGCACATTGCCCTTCGACTTCGACATTTTCTGCCCTTCGGCGTCGCGAATCAGGCCATGCACATACACATCGCGGAAGGGGATTTTCCCGGTGATGTGCTTGGTCATCATGACCATGCGCGCCACCCAGAAGAAGATGATGT
>CAZFPI010000029.1:0-25074 GCA_964521075.1 uncultured Sterolibacterium sp. | reverse complement strand
GGGCTCGATTCTGCCCGCGCTGGGCACCGACACCGTGGTGGCGATTGACGGCAAGCATATAATCAAAAGAATAAAAGCCAAGTCAAAGTCATCCGGACCACCTACCCTCAATGTTTGCGTGACAGATCTGTAATGTCTCTTATTGATCAACTGCCCCGGCTTTCTGCCTACGATCCTGGAGCAGTGGGGGAGGGGGGGCTCGACCCGCTTGGTCTCAGTGCCATCGCGGATCGTATTGCGAATGTGCTGGCCCCCGGGGTACGTGCTCGAATGAGTTTGCCCCGCTTTGTTACTGTCTCAGCAGTGGGTGCTATCGCCTACCAGACGCTACACGAACTGACTGCAGACCATGGATTGACCACTGTGGATATCGCTTTCGAATGGATAGTCGTCGAAGCAATCGTTCGAAATCCCGGGAAAGGACGTACAGAAGGACTTCCAGGCAACCAAAAGGCGACACGCGCAAAGGCTTTGAATGAACGCCTGAGCAGACGCAACTATCTGAACGGACCACGAGTCTTTGGATTCACGGGCGTGTACCGTCCATTCTCTCGGGATGTCGGGGTACTCACGCAGGACGATCTTCCTGCAGAAAATTCAACACGGTTGCTGAGTGCTTGGGAGCGGGACCAGAATTTACCTGGGTTCATTAGCGGCGACTCTGGGACTCGTGGTGGTCAATTTCGTAGGAATATTACTGAGGCCTGCAAGCGGGCCCTAGAAAAGGGAGAGTGCGCCCTGCCCCCGAATGGGCAGCTTCTTCGAGATATCTCTGACTACCTTGCGCCCCGTGAAGCGAAGTCAAATGAACGGAAAGTACTGCGCGATCTCATTACTAGCGGCGAGCACGAGATACGAAACGAGATAACGGCGATGTTGGTTGCGCATCCCCCTGTCGAGAAAGTCGAACAAAGAGAGTTGGCGCTTCAATTACTACCCAAGGCAACAACAAAGACGCGGCAGGCTATTCAGGCGTCCATCGATTACGAGGATGCTGCTACCGCGCTCGATTACTCGTTCAGGCGATTTCTTGCTCACGCGACACAACAACAGGGGTCCCTGATTAGCCCTGACAAAGTATTAGAAACACCTGGATTGGTCGAGTTGGCCCCAAGAATTGGCGATCTTGTAAATCGAGCCATTGATTCGGTAGCTGCACTAGACGATGTCGGACTGAGTAACGAGACAGTCCACGGTCTGCGGCTGTTTACAGCAAAGTTTGATCCTAAAGAATATTTCAATGCGCTTATTGATCGCCATGAAGAAGTGCAAGCGAACAAGAAAAAGCTTTCATGGCTCGATCAGATCGATGGCGAATGGACCGTGCGTCTTCCATACCGGAATCAGAGTGTCGAACTAAATGATGCGATATGGACGCACCCAATGCGCTTAGTGACATTGGCTAACTTTTTGACTGAAACCGCATGAAGCCGACACCTTTGCTTGATTTCTGGCAAAAGCCTGTTGGCGCTGGGGCTCCGGTCGCTATGCTGGCCAGTACCTACGCTCTGGACCCGGATTTCTTTGAACAGAATTGCTTGGCGAGATTTCTGGAGGTGTCCAGCGTTGACGAGAATTCTGGATCGATTGACGATATCGTTGCAAGCGTTGAGCTCCATGAGCTTTTGCAGAGCACATGCGTCACAGTTCTGGCTGACCGTAGCGCCCCCGTGCAGCGATCATCTTTACTTTGGGATTTACTGAGTTGCCAGGTCGCTGGCGGATTGCTCCACGCCAAAGTCTCAGTTCTGCTATGGGAGAACGCTTCCAGAGTTATTCTCGGTTCTGCAAACCTAACCGCAGCCGGATATCGACGCCAAATAGAGCTTGGACTTGCTGCCGACTTAGGCCCAGAGTGCCTTTTTCCGCCAGATGTTTTAAGAGAAATCGCCGATGAATTTGCTTCGTACCTAGAGGTGGTTCCGGGTTACCAATCTGATATGGCCGTGTTTAGTCGCGCAGAGAATACGCTGGAATTGTTCCGTCAGCGTATCGGTCAATACGCTCCATCTCGAACGACGATCCGCGTAGCCTTTGCACCAACGAATGTGACTGCCAGTCCATTCGACAAACTTAATTCTGTATGGATGGGTCCGCAACCTCTTCGTGCAACTCATCTTTCACCGTTCTGGGATTCAAAGGACCAGAAGGCTCTGGTAGCAACTAGAAAGTTGCTAACTGGGCGGCCTGTTGAGGATCGATCACAACGCGTTGGCGTCGTTCTTAACCCCCGTGGTCAGACTTCTTTTTCTCAGTTTCTTGCCGGTCACGTCGATTCCGTTCATCAGATCAAGGAGCTTGATCAGGAAGTTCGTATTCTTCACGCCAAATGCTTACTCATTGAAAGTAACGAGTGGGTCGCTGCACTGGTTGGAAGCTCGAACCATACGAAGTCTGGCTTAGGACTCAACAAAAATAAACCAGGACAAAGTCAAACACCGTCTCGTCGCCACCGTGAAATGAACGTCTGGATCGGAGCTTCTCGGAGTTCCAAGGAGGGGAAGTCTCTCCTGGACCTGATTCAACTCGGTAGGGCCATTGCTGCGGATACTGATGAGGTCGATCCTAAAGACGAGGATGAAGACGAACTGCCCGCATTACCTGTGTGTTTTGGTATGTGCAGCCTTCATCAACTGGATGATGATCAGTCGTGGAAGTTACAAGTCGGCATCAATCTCACTCCAGACATGCCTTTGAATTGGGAGATTGGCTTTACCGTTGATGATCAGCCGTTCCTTACGAGAAAGCTTTGGGAGGAGAACGGCAGTCCTGCGACGACATTACTCGCCCTGGAAAAGGGCGTGTTACCCATGTTTGTCTTTGTGCGCTGGGACGGCAACAAACTCCCTTGGGCAGTTGTTGCTGAAAATCGACTCAGTTTGCCGCCAGGACCGACTCTGTCGAGCCTTCGTGCTCAGCATCTACTGGATGCCCTTGCAAGCGGTCGTTCGCTTTCAGTTGTCATTCGGGAAGAGCTGGAACGCAAGAATGCCGAGGAAAACTCAAAATCAGATATTAATCTCGATCCATTGAAGAGACTTGAGGTCGAGGGTTCTCTTCTCCGCAAGGGCCGTGCGCTAGCAGCGTCGCTCAACGCGATGCTGCGTCGTCTCGAGAGACAAGTGGTGACATTGGATACTTTGAGCGCACGTCTCGCAGGACCGCTCGGTCCCACTTTTGTCGCAACCAAGGTTGTCGAGGCTGTTGAAGCTCATGAGCAAACAAGGGCAGAGGCGATCTTTACTATCGCTGAGATAGCTCTCGCAGTCGGAAGGGTGAACTGGACTCGCGTTCTTGAACATATTGATCGGGCTGCGGGAATGGCAATCGTTCTTGAAACGCTTGATCGGCTGGATACATTACGGGAACGTGCGGGAAACGAACCTTCGGATATCGTTTCCTACGCTCGACGAGCAGTTAAGGAGGCTCGAAATTGTCTGGTCTCTTGAGCAATCGTCTCCGTACCAAAACCGAATCACGCTTCGAGGAAGACTGGCTGCGTCAGCGTCGAACCGCATCAGACATCTTGAAAAGGCTGCAGCGGCAGGAAGGTGTAATTCTGGCCGATCAGGTTGGTATGGGAAAAACGTATGTGGCCCTTGCTGTCGCAGTAAGCCAGATACTTTCAACCCCGGAATTAGGGCAGGTGGTGATCTTCGTGCCGGCTGCAGTAGCGGACAAGTGGGTCAGAGAGTGGAGAAAATTCAGCGAGTCTCTATTGGAGCCTAGTGTAGGAATACGGTGCGTTCGAAAACCCATCCGGAGTGGGGAGGAGTTCCTGAAAAAACTCGATGACAAAGTAGATGAAAGGGATCATCTTATTGTCGTTACTCACACCGCTTTGACTGCATCGCTGAAAGACACCTTCATACAGCTGGCTCTTCTTCACTATGCCACACGTCACATACACGATGGTGCCAGCCTTCGACAACGCATTGCCAAGTGGTCTTCTGGTCAAAGTGGGCTGATACGGGATCGCAGGCTAACTCCAGAACGAGTTGAAAGACTCCTGAAAACACCTCCTACGGATTGGCGCGCTACCTGGAAGCGATTGACTGGCGAAGAACTTCCCGACGATCCAGTGCCCTTAGCTCTTGTGGAGGCCTCACGTAAGCTTCGGTACGACGGCTTGCGTGCTGAGCTTGAGAAGCTTCCCAGAAATAATTCAGCTGATATCGAACAACGTCTGAAAAAACCTCGGGAAGAGCTTTACAAGGTGACTCAGGCAACCTGGAAATGGCTTCTGTCCTCCACTGATTTAGACCTGCCACTAATCATTGTCGATGAGGCTCATCGTCTAAAAAATCCGTGGACGCAGATCAGTAAGCTGTTTGGGCAAAGGTCCGAAGGTGTCGATGTAGGTGCCTTCAACGGGATATTCCGTCGGATGCTGTTTTTAACAGCCACGCCATTTGAACTGGGACATTCTGAGCTCATCGAGGTTCTTAGTCGAATGAGTGCGGTGCGTCCTCTTAATCCATCGCCACAAACGTCCTTGGATGATCGCTTGGAGCTGCTGAAAAAGGTACTCACCGAAGCGCAAGCCAGTGCTCTCACGCTAGACGCGGCCTGGGGTCGTCTGCGACCGGATGATTTGAGTATCTTTGACGCATGGGGCCCCAACGCCTCTTCCCCAGCAGGTATAACTACGGCCGCACGGGAAGCTTGGGAACTTGCAAAGCTTGCCGTACAGGCCCGCAAAAGGATGCACGATGCACTGCAGCCATGGGTCATTCGGCATGAGCGTCTACGTCGAAGAAATTATTATCCAGGTACGGCCATCACTAAGAACAGTGATGTGACGTCAGGCGGTCTCCCGATCCCGGAAAGTGCGGCGCTACCGTTCTTGCTTGCGGCGCGGGCACAATCAGTGGCATTGGATGAGAAGAGAGGAAGTCCACTATTTGCGTATGGGATTGCATCGTCTTATGAAGCCTTCGGCCGGCTTGGCTCTGAGGAATCCGATGAAGGCCGAGATAGTGACTTGACCAAGGAAGATCGAGAGGAAGCCGATAACTCAGCACAGCGATATCACAAGGTATCGGGTGCAGTGGGATGGTACCGGAGTGAAATTGATCGGGCATTGGCAGATCCCACGATTCGTCGTGGCCATCCGAAGGTGCACGCGACCGTTGAGAAGGCGACCCAACTCTGGCTCGAGGGAGAGAAATGTCTCATCTTCAGCTGGTTTATCAAGACTGGGGAAGCTATCGAGCAAGCTTTGGTAAAACGAATCGGGAGCGTTATTCTTGAGACCGCATCGCAGGCGCTCGGTACAGATTCGGACGATCAAACACGTGATGAACTTGATCGGCTTTCTGAACGATTGTTTCGCCGTGATGGCCCTGCCTTCGGACGAATTCGGAATCGCCTGAAACAGTCGCTTATTGCGGCTGCTGGGCAACATGAGGATGTCGTCGATCTCGTTGTAGATTCGGCCATGCGTCATATGCGGACTCACAGCTACCTTGTCCGTTACACACCATTGAGTATCAGGATGTCTGAAGAAGATGTGTGGGCAGGCATCAATGGCACCAATTCGCGCGGTATTGTCTTGTTAGAACGGTGGCGTTTGTTCGCAGAACGACTGGCTAAAAGTCGTACCCAGGTACTTGCAGCTCATCTGACTGATGAGCAGGACAGCGAGTTCGCTCGTATCAATGCTGCCCTACTTGGTGCGCATAGCGAGGATGATCAGAACACGCGCCGTGGAGCGAGCCTTCGACCAGTTCGGCGTGCTCACGGGGGAACCGAACGTGACGATCGCGAGCGTCTGATTGCCTTGTTCAACACACCACTTTCGCCGGATCTGCTTGTGGCAAGCTCGGTCATGGGGGAGGGGATCGATTTACATCAAGAGTGCCGTTTTGTGATTCACCATGACCTGGATTGGAACCCCAGCGTGCTTGAACAGCGTACCGGACGTTTAGATCGGATAGGCGCCCTCGCTGAGCGCCTCGGAATGAACATTGAAGTATTCGAGCCTTATCTTGCGGGCACTCACGATGAAAAGATGTTTCGAGTCGTAAAGGATCGAGCCCAATGGTTCGATATCGTCATGGGGAGACCGACGGGTACTGACGAACACGTCACTGATGCTGAAGAAACTCGAATACCCCTCCACAGCAACATTCGCGAAGCACTGGCAATGGACCTCCGAAGTCCCGAAACATCGTAGTGGTTCAGGTACATCGATTGGGCTAGGGCGTGTTCTCAATTGACGAACCCCGATATGCCATACGCAAACGACATGGAAAAAAACTGTTCACGATCAATGGAATAGAAAGGGGCTGTTCAAACGAGAAGACGGCGATTCCGGAGTTGCTGGCCACGCTGGCACTGGAGGGCTGCATTGTCACCATCGATGCCATGGGCACGCTGACCTGCCCGCCGATGCCCAGCGTCTGGCCCGGGCGGTGCGCTCACACTGGGCTGTCGAGAACAGCCTACATTGGTGCCTGGATGTCGTCTTCGCCGACGATCAGATGCGTGCCCGCACCGGCCACGCCGCTCATAACTTCGCTGTGCTTAGGCACATTACCCTCAACCTGATTCGTCTCGATCCTGTCAAACGCAAAGGCGGCATCAAGGCCAGAAGACTGATTGCCGCCACCTCCGACTCCTATCGCGCTCAGTTGCTCGGCCTGGCGTGACGTTCATGCGATTGCCCCGGGGATCCCTCATCGCACCACGCTCAGAAAATGATCTTCCGCTGTACCAGATCGTCGTACTGGCCAGGCGGCATAGCGAGGATTTCCTTGAATACGCGTTCGTTGTCCTGACCGATGACGGGGCCGGGGCGGACGGCCGGTTCGCATTCGCTCAGTTTGACGTAAGCCCCGTAGATGGTTTCCTTGAAGCCCAGCGGATGGGTGACTTCGATGAAGGTCTTGCGTGCCGTGAAATGCGGGTCGTGCAGCAGATCGCCGACATTGAGGACGGGGGCCGCAGCGACACCGTGTTTTTGCAGGAGAGCGGCCAGCTCGCGGTCGTCGTATTGCGCCGTCCATTCACCGATCAGCCTGTGCAGCGCGTCGATGTGTTTCACACGGCTCTCCAGCGAGGCGAATTCGGCCACCTTGAGCCATTCCGGGTGATTCAGGGCAGTGAGCAGCTTTTGCCATTCTTCATCGGTGGCGACGACGATGCTGATCCAGCGATCCTCGCCCTTGCAGGGGAATACGCCATGCGGCGCGGCGGCATTGAGCGGATGCTCGTTGCTCTTGGGCCCGCCGCTGCGGCCATTGAGCCGGTAATCCATGTAAGCCGGGCCCACCATCTGCATGATGGCTTCCTGCTGCGAAAAGTCGATGTGCTGGCCAACCCCTGTGTTGCGGCGATGGTTGAGGGCCGTGACGATGGCAAAGGCTCCGAAGATACCTGCGAAGGGGTCGGAATAGGCGTTTTCGACAGGAACCGGATCCCCCCCCTTGTAACCCACCAGACTATCCAGCCCCGTCGTGGAGGTCAGCGAAAGGCCATAGGTACGCAGATCCTTCATGGGCCCCGTCAGGCCCGCGCCCGGCATGGAAAACAGGATGATGTCCTTCTTGAGCTTCGCCAGCTCTTCGTAGCCCAGACCCAGCCGTTCCATGACCCCGGGGCCGAAATTTTCGATGACGACATCCGATTGGGCAATCAGGTCCTTGGCCAGCTGCAAGGCTTCGGGCTCCTTGAGATTCAGCGACACGGAACCGTTCCCTGCCCAGCAGGCGTGATTGGAGAGGCTGCGGTTCGGGCCAGGCTCGCCGCCCGCGAAGGGGGGGAGATTCCGGGTGATGTCGATACGGGCCTGCGATTCGATCTTGAAGACTTCCGCGCCGAGGAAGGCCAGCGTCTGGCCAACGACGGGGCCCGCCCAGACCCAGCCGAAATTGACGACACGGACGCCCTTGAGTGGCAATGGCTTGCTCATCGTTCTCCCTTTCAGATCACACCCTGCGCGCGCAGGGTCTGGCATTCGGCAGCGGTCATGCCCAGCAGACCGCCGTACACTTCCTCGTTGTGCTGCCCCAGAAGCGGGGCGACGTCGACCGGGCCGCCAGGGCTTGCCGGGAGCTTGAAAGGTGCGCCGAGGTTTTTCAGCCTGCCCAGTTCAGGGTGCTCCATATCAACGAAATAATCGCGCGCCTTGAGGTGAGGCTGCTCGGCGGCTTCGGCGATGGTGTAGACCGCCGTGATGGGGCAGCCTGCCGCCTGACACTTTTCCTGGATTTCCATTTTGGTGTGTTCCATCGTCCATTCCAGCAGGAACGAATAGATGACGTCCGCATTTTCTGCACGGGTTTTCATGTTCTGGAAAATGTCGAGATCGGCCCATTCCGGGTCCCCCATGACCTGACGTAATCCGTTCCACTGTCCCGGTTCGAGGGCCAGCATCCAGACGTGGCCATCCTTGCAGGGCATGATGGTCGCGGGCGCGCCTTGCGGCATGCCCACCCCCGTGCGCTTGTCGAAACGGCCATCCTGCGCGTAGCCGCCGATGTTCTGCCCGCCGATGAAGGCGGCGGCAATGGCCTCGGCGCAGGAGACATCGACCTGCTGGCCGCTGCCGACGATTTCGCGGCCATAGACAGCAGCCATGCCCCAGGTCGCCGCCGTGATCGCGCCGAAATAATCAGCAGAAAACGTGCCGTGCTCCAGCGGCATTTCTCCGGGGCGGCCGCAGTAACGCGAGGAAGCACCCGTGAGGTGGTAGGCGTTGAGATCATGGCCGTTCCACTCGCTGTAAGGGCCGGTCTGCCCAAAGGGGGTGATGGAGATCACGACGAGATTCGGATTCGCGGCCTTGAGCGTGGCGTAATCGAGCCCCCAGGCGCGCATCTGTTGCGGCAGGTTGTTTTCGATCAGCGCATCGGCCCAGGCCAGCAGGCGCAAAAACAGCTTTCGGCCTTCGTCCGTGCGAACATCGCAGGTTACCCCGCGCTTGTTGGTGTTGTTGACGAAATACAGGCCGCTTTTTTCCGGATGTGGCACATCGCCCGGGAAGGGGCCGGCATGACGCGCGGCATCGCCCCGGGGCGGCTCGACCTTGATGACATCCGCGCCGTAATCGCCAAACAGCTTGGCGCAATAGGGGGCCGAAACCATCTGGCCGAATTCGACAATTTTGATGCCGGCCAGGGCACCCTGGCGGGTGGCCGGTTTGCTGGTTTGAGTCATGGAATCTCCGTGGCAGTATTTTTGTGTCTGTCAGGGTGCGTCAGAAAACTGGAGCAAGGGCTCGGCGCTCGCAGAATAATTGCGTACCGAGCCACGAATCCGCAGCGCGCGTTCAACCGCGCCGAGGTTGTAGGAATAGCAGGCGTTATGGGGCATGCCGTCGGTGATGCCCGGGTTTTGCTCGACTGGCTCATACGTCCAGCGGCGGGCCTGGGCAACGAAGTAACCGCGTTGCAGAAGCTGTGCCGCCTCGAAGGGCATGTCCGTCCAGGTCTGCGTGGCCCAGGCATAAAAACCACGCATCGCCGGCCTCCCCGCCAGCACCGCCGGGGCTTCGATAACATGGGCGCGTATTGCCCAGTCGTGCACGGGCTGGCCGTCGCATTGAATGCTGGCTTGCGTGATGCCTTCGCGCTCATCGACGACAGCAATGTCGTACAGCCGCCAGCCGGTTTGCCCGGCCCCGGCTGCATGGCCAGCAGCCAGCAAGGCCATGTCGACGAGGTGGGTGCAGTTATCGGCCTGGGGCAAACGCTCCCGCAGGGCAGCGGTGTCGGCAAAACTCAGCCCGACGATACGCTGCACATTGGCGACGGCCTCCGGGCAGGTGGTGAAGGGGTGACGCACCGGCCGGGCGTCGATGGCGGTGATGCGGCCAGCCGCGTGGTGCAACGTGAGGCAAAAGCCGTGATTGCTGTCTTCGAGCTCGACCTCGACCCGGCCTTCCTCCGCGCGCCAGCGAAGGCGGCGGCGGAAGATGCCCGTGCCATATTGAGGATTAGGCGCGCCCATGCCGCCGCCGAAATGCGGAGCCGAAGAAAATCAGACCGTGAAGGGGTCGGGAATCGTGCGCGGCAGATCGCGGTCGAGGATGTCGGCGGCGATCAGGTTTTCCAGATAGCGCGAATCCCACCAGTTGAGCTGCAGCTGCTTGGCGCGACGGTAGTAGAGCTGGATGTCGTAATCGAGCGTGAAGCCGATACCACCATGCACCTGCTGCGACATGCTGGTGACATCGCGGAAAGTTTTGCAGGCGAAGAGTTTGGCCATCGGGGCCAGACGCGCCGTGTCCTTGCCGTTGGCATGCGCCCAGGCGGCCTCATAGACCAGCATTTTCGCGCCGTCGATCACCGTGGTGGCGTCGGCCATGTAGTGCGCGAGTGCCTGGAACTGGCCCAGCGGCTTGTCGAACTGGTAGCGGTCCTTGGAATACTGGACGGTGATTTCCAGCGCGCGCTCGGCTCCGCCCGCGGCGAAGGCGGCCAGCAGGATGATGCCGTCGTGCATGACGGCGTTCCAGGTCTGCCAGCCGGATTTTGCCGCGCCGACGCGATCAGCCACCGGAACCTTGACGTTATTGAAGGTCACGCGATGCTGCGTGTCGGATGCCATGGATTTTTGCTGCTCCAGCGTGACGCCCGCAGCGTTGACGTCGACGAGCAGGAGATCGATGTCTTCCGCAGCATCGCCAGTCCGCACCAGCACCAGCAGCTTTTGCGCGGCTGCACCGCAGAAAACGTGACGCTTGATGCCGTTGATGATGTAGTTGCCGCCTTCTTCTTTGGCGCGCAGCTGCACACCTTCGGGACCATAGCCGTTGTCCGGTTCCATCCAGGCGGGGACGACGATGAGCTCGCCGCTGGCAACCTTCGGCAGCAGTGCCTGCTTCTGTTCCGCGCTAGCGGCGCGGTTGAGTGCCAGGGCGGCCATGACGGCGGTGGAGAAGAAGGGGCCCGGGGTGAGGGTGCGGCCCATTTCTTCAAAGATCACCGCGCAGTCGAGCATGTTGAGGCCCATGCCGCCGAATTCTTCGGGGACGAGGATGCCGGTCAGACCGGTTTCCTTCATCTGCGCCCACAGTTCGGTCGGCAGGCCGACCGGGTCGTTTTCCATCTTTCGGACCACATCCACACCGCTGTAATCGGCGCAGAGACTGCGGGTCATGTCACGGAACATGTTTTGTTCGTCGGTAAACTTGAGATCCATCGTTCGCCTCTCGTTAAATGCTACTTAAATGTCAGTCATTCAAAAATAAATTCGTCGCGGGAAAATCAGGGCTTCCAGCGTTCGCCGCGACGTTGCCAGGGGTTGTCATCCGCATCGACGGGCACGGCCACACGCGCCTGGCATTCGGTGGCGACCTTATCGCCGACGGAAACGGCGAGCTCCAGATCCACCCAGCCACAGCCGGCGTCATCCAGGCCCGTTTTGGCCACGCGACCACTGAAAACCATCTCATCGCCCGGAAACACTGAGCTTTTCATCTTGAACCTGATGCGCCCCAGACGGCCTTTCGGGCCGGTCCAGTCGGTGATGAAACGCTCGAACCAGGCGGCATTGGTGGGCGTGTTGATGAAGATGTCGCGGATGCCATTGCGATTAACCGCAAAATCCTTGTCGTGGTGCATGGGCCGCCAGTCACGGCTGGCCATGGCACCGAGCACGACCGTGGTCGCCGTCACCTGATGCGACAGCGACGGCAACGTTTGCCCTTCCTTGATTTCGCCGAAGGTCAGCGATTTGACAGATGCACTCATTGTCCGGGCTTCCTGTAGCCAAGGCAGGTGTAGGTATCCGTTCCCACCCATTCGCCGCGCTGATTGACGGTTTCGACATCGATCGTCCAGAAACGGCCCCGGCCCAGTTTGGTGTCTTTCAGATCGCCCACGCTGCGAACGATCTGGCGGATGGTGAGCACATCGCCCATGCGGACGGGCTCGCCGAAAACGGTTTCGTTGCTGGCCACCACGGCTTCGGGCAGTTCCAGCAGACGCTTGAGATCGAAATGGGTCATGAGAGCCGTGCGCTCTTCGGTGGCGCCCGGCGCCCAGAAATGCGGGCGGAACCAGACCGACAGCATGGTGGGCGGCGCGATGGGGCCCGCCGTCAAGGCTTGGGCGACATCGGCTTGCCAGAACAGCGGGTTGGCGTTTTGCGAAGCAGCGCAGGTATTGAGAACGTAGCTTTGCTCGATGGGAAACTCGGTTTGTTCCTCGTACATCGGCTGGCCGATCATGGCCAGCACACTGGCCGGCAGATCAGTTGCCGAAGGCGGAATTTCGTTTGCCATGCCGACGCTCCTTATTCCACGACGCCGCTGTACTTGAGCGCGGCGAGTTCGTCCGCCGAAAAACCGGCGCGGGCAAAGACGGCATCGGAGTCGGTTTCACCCGCCGGACGCACCTGGTGTTCGGGTTGATCTCGCTCGCCACCCGCCAGCACCGCGCTGAGTTGCTCGAATGCACCCTTTTCGGGGTGGCGCGCATTCATGTAGGTTTTACGCGCCCTCAGGTGAATGTCAGTGGTCACTTCCGAGATCGACAGCACCGGTGCGGTGCAGGTGTCGGCTCCGGCCAGAATGCCCACCCATTCGTCACGCGATTTCGTCTTGAAGCGGGCGGCGAACGCGGCGCGCATGTCGTCCTGTTTCGCGGCATCGTACTGGCTGCCGCTGAAGGCTTCGCAGTCGAGCAGGCGGCACAGATTCTTGAAGAAGTGGCCTTCGATCGCGCCCACGGAAATATGCTGGCCATCGCCGCAGGTGTAAATGCCGTACCAGGCGTATTTGCCCGTCAGCACCGCGTTGTTCGGCCTGGTCTCTTCGCCGGTCGCCAGATATTGATCCAGGTACAGCGACATGAGGTTGAGCACCCCGTCGGTAATCGAGACATCCAGATAGCTGCCTGCGCCGGTTTTTTCGGTATTCAGCAAGGCGGCGATGATGGACAGGGCCGCATGCATGCCGCCCCCCGCGCTATCGGCGACGGTCGCCCCGGGAATGGCCGGCTTGCCTTCGGCATCCGTGCCGCTACAGCCGAGAAAGCCGCCGACGGCGAGATAATTGATGTCGTGGCCGACCCACTGGGCATAGGGGCCGTCCTGGCCATAACCGCTGGTGGAGCAATAAACGATCTTCGGGTTGACCTTTTTCAGGTCTTCATAGCCCACGCCCAGACGGGCGGCCACGCCAGGGCGGTAGCTTTCGATGACGACATCGACGCTTTTGGCCAGCCGAAGGATGGCTTCACGGCCCGCGTCCGATTTCAGGTCGACGCGGATTTTCTGGGTGCCGCGTCCCGCGCCGTAGGCATGGAACACCGGGTCGATCTGCTTGGCACCCTTGGCGGCGACGGGGGCCACCTTGATGATGTTCATGCCGTAATCGGCGAGGATGCGCGAAGCGCGCGCAGCCGGGCCGACGCTGGCCAGGTCGAGGACGTTGTAACCTTTGAGGAATGACATGCCGGGCATCTCCACGCTGCGCTCAGAAGCTGCGCGGCAGGCCGAGCTTGCGCTGGCTGATGATGTTCTTCTGCACTTCCGATGCACCACCGCCGATGGTGTCGATGACGGTATAGGTGTAGCAGCTTTCGGCACGGCCCTTGAGCGGCGCATCCTGCGTGTGCAGGGCGAGCTGTGCGCCGGGGCCGGCGATGTCCATGGTGGCATCGGCCAGACGGCGCGAGAGTTCGGTGGCGTAGAGCTTGTATTCGGAAGCTTCGTTGGAAGGCGTCTTGTCGCTGTGCAAGGCGGCATCGACAAACTGCACACCCAGCACGCGGGCGACTTCGCATTCGGTGGCCAGCTGGGCAACACGCTGGCGAATGACAGGGTCATCCTTCAGCGGCTTGCCGTCCTTCTTGCCGTTCTTGACATGATTGGCCAGCAATTCCATGCGGCCACGGATGGGCGAGAAGGTAAACATCGTGAAGCGTTCGATATCCAGGGCTTCGGCGATGTACTGGAAGCCCTTGTTGAGCTCGCCCACACGGTAGTCGTCATGCACGAACACATTGTCGAAGAACACGGCATTGGTACGCTCGGCCCCCATGGTGTACATCGGGTGGATGGTCAGGCCCGGGTCATCCATGCGGATCAGGAACAAGGTGATGCCGTGGTGCTTCTTGGCGTCCGGATCGGTACGCGCGCCCACCCAGTACCAGTCGGCGAAGTGGGCCGAGGTGGTAAACACCTTCTGGCCGTTCAGCACCCAGCCGTCGCCCTTGCGTTCGGCCTTGAGGCGCATGGCAGCGGCATCCGAACCGGCATTGGGCTCGGAATAGCCGACGGCGAATTCGATTTCGGCGTTGAGAATCTTGGGCAGAAATTCCTTCTTGAGCTTGTCCGAGCCGACCTTGATGAGCGTCTTGCCGATAATGCCCACGCCCTTGCCGATCTGCGGCGCGCCGACGGAGGAGAGCTTTTCGTTGAGCAGGAATTCGTAGAAACCTGCGCCGTCCTGGCCGCCGCAATCCTTGGGCCAGGTGATGCCCAGCCAGCCTTTTTTGGCCATCTTGCCGGTGAATTCACGGCGTTCCGGCGTGTCGCAGACCTGCGCCATGTTCTCGCGCGTCACGTCCATGTACTTGACGTCGTTGTTCTCTTTCAGGAATGCATCGACTTCACGCAAAAAAGCCTGTTCTTCCTTGGAAAATTCAAAATCCATCGTTCGACTCCATTTGAATATGGGCTGGGTTGGCGGAAATAGCCATTTCAGCGTTTTATTGTAGAGAGATGCCTCACCGGTTCGTTTTATCGGGGGGCTTCACAAACGGACACATTGGTTTCGGATGCGTCCACGCAACGAGGTGAAAAGGAAGCTCAGACGCCGCTATCCACTCCTCCGTCTTCGACGAGCCGCTCCATCCATTTCTCAACGGAATCCGGGCGGCCAAAATAGTGGCCCTGATGGATGACTTTGGCCCGCGCGTTGAGAAAATCCACCTGCTCGCGGGTTTCGATCCCTTCGGCAACCACCTGAAGATTCAGATGCTGGGCGACAGAAAGAATGGTTTCGACCAGGGCCGCGTCGCTGGCATCGGTCGTCGAATCCTGGATGAAGCTCTTGTCGATCTTCAGCTCGTGAATCGGCAGGCGTTTGAGATAGGACAGGCTGGAGTAACCCGTGCCGAAATCGTCCATCGAGAAGTGGATGCCCATGGCCGTCAGGCGGTTCATCTTGGCGACGACATCGGCAATGTCGCCGATCACCATGCCTTCTGTCACTTCCAGAATCAGGTATTTTGCAGACGCGCCGCCCAGTGCCAGCAGGCGTTGAATCTCGTCGACGAAGTCATCACGCCGGAAATGCCGGGGAGAGATATTGACGGAGATACGCACCGGCCGCCCTTCACGCTCCAGCCGGGCAATCAGATGGCAGACTTCGTTGAGCACCCAGCGATCCAGCTGAACGATCAGATCAGTGGCTTCGGCCAGCGGGATGAACATAACAGGCTGCACCAGCCCCAGATCGGGATGCTGCCAGCGCACCAGGGCCTCGCTACCGACCAGACGCCCGGTGTGGTCGACCTGGGGTTGCAGATAAAGCCGAAGCTGGTTTCTGGGGATACCGGCACGCAGTTCGCGTTCGAGGCGGAATCGCTGAAGCACGGAATCGCCCATGGCCGCCTCGAAGAACATGATGCGCGCGCCACCTTCCGTTTTAGCCTGATGCATGGCCATATCGGCGCGACGCAGCGCGTCCGGGGCGGCCTCATCGGCGGCGTCCGGCAGGATGGCGATGCCGATGCAGGCATCGAGATGAAAAACTTCGCCATCCATCTCCAGATTTTCCTGGAGCACACGGCGCAATTTTTCCGCCACGGCCAGGGCTTCACGCCCTGCTTCTTCCACCGTGGGCAAAAGATGCGGCAAAACGACGGCGAATTCGTCGGCATTGAGCCGCGCCAGCACGTCGTCGGGGCGCAAGGTTTGCGTCAGACGGTCGGCGATGAACTTGAGCAGCGAATCGCCCACATCCAGACCACGCGCCTCGTTGATATCCTTGAAGCGGTCGAGATCGACGAGGAGCATGGCGGCAAAGCCCCCTTCACGCTGCGCGCAGGCCAGCGTTTGCTCCACCTGGTGCAAGAAGAAGGCGCGATTGGCCAGACCGGTCAGAGGATCCCGCCAGGAAAGCTGCTCCGCCCGCTTTTGCGCCTGATGAATTTCGCTCAGGTCAGCGAAGATCGTGACGTAGTGGGTCAGATTTCCGGCGTCATCACGCAAGACGCTGATGTTCTGCCACTCGGGAAACTGCTCGCCATTCTTGCGACGGCTCCACACTTCGCCCGCCCAATGCCCCTGCTGCACCAAGGCTTTCCGGATGGTGCGGCGCAAAACGTCATCCTGAATTTCCAGGCCGATGACACGGGGATCCTTGTGAATGACCTCGCTCTCTTCGTACCCGGTAATACGCGTAAATGCCGGGTTGACCATGACGAAATTTCCGGCAGCATCCGTGACGACGATGGCCTCCCCCGTGGTTTCAAAAATTCGCGCGCTCAGGCGGTTATGCTCTTCGGATTCCTTGCGCTCGGTAATGTCCATCAGAAAACCATGCCAGCGGATACTGCCATCCTCCAGGCGTTCCGGCCTCGCCGTGCCCGAGTGCCAGCAAAGCCGCCCATTGGGCAACACCACACGAAACTCGAGCTGCCAGGATTGCAGGGTTCGTGCCGACTCAAGAGTGGATGCCGTAAAGGCAGCCCGGTCTTCCGGATGAATCATCTCAAGCAGCGGCCCGGCATTTTCGGCAAGCCGCTCCTGTGAAAGCTGGTACTTCTTGCGGATGCCTTCGCTGACAAAGGGCATGCTGAACTGCCCCTCCGGCGACATCAGAAACTGATACACCACGCCCGGAATATGCGCCGTCAGGCGGCTCAGGCGATCATAACTTTGCTGCAGCTCTTCATTGAGCCGGTTACGGGCCTGCTGTTCCTCTTCCAGAGAAGCCGCCATGTGGTTGAACGAATCCCCGAGCTCGGCAACTTCCAGACTGCCAAAGACCGGAGCGCGCGCCTGCAGGTTTCCGCCGCCGATCTGTCGGCTGGCCTGGGCGATCCCCCGAAGCGGCCCGGCGACACTGCGCTGCACCCAGAAAGACAAACCCAATGCCAGCAGGAGGATCAGGCCAAGATCGGGCAGACGCTGATAAAAATTGTTGTAACGCACCTGTTCGAGCGCGCTGGAAATGTCATAAACGATAAAAACCACACCGCGCCGGACGCTGACCGCCTGCCCCGGAACAGGCGGCGCGACGTAAGGAGCCATGGCAGACAAATACATGTGGCGTGGGTCGACCTGAACATCGACACTCACATCCTGGACGACCCGCTGAAAACGGGCGGCGTCCCAGTCCTTGAGGACATCCCCGGCCTGCCGCCCCTTCCATTCCCGCAGCGGAGCAAAAAGAATGCGCCCCTCGGGGTCGGTCAGCACAGTCGTGGCGACGTAATTCTCCGAACGATAGAGCATGATTTCCTGCTCCAGCTGCCGGGCCGCATCGTTACCCAGCGCGGTATTCGCCTGCCGGGTAAACCGGCTGGTTTCAGAAATGGCCCGCTCCGTCGTCTCGAGAATCAGACGCTGGCGATCGAGCCAGTCTGTGTAAAAAAAAGAAATCGCCGCAACAAAAAAGAACGACCCCAGCACAAGCAGGGGCAAAACCAGGATGGAAAGCCGTCGACGGGAATGCACACCTGTCGCGAAAGCATCGCGGCAGTTCGCCCGGCAAGAATCCGTCGATGACAAGCCGTCCCCGTCTTTGTCCGCGTTCATGTCGGCTCAACGAAGCACATCGAAAAAATATGGCATGAGCAGGCCCATCGGCACATGCTGAAACTCCTGTACTGAAATACGTTTGCCCGCGCCATTCAAGCGGTCAAGCTCAAATGGCGAATTTCGGGGCGGGTTTCCTGCCGAGACCGGCGGAGAAACATCCGAACCGCGCATCATATCGGGAAATTCTCTCGCAGTATGTGACGAATTACCTCATCACCAGGGCAATCGCATTCGAAATTTTCCCACCCCGCAGGGGCGAATCATTATTTGCCCTGAATTGTCATTCGCCCATTCACGCGATTCTCCGACATTCGGCTTCATTTTAACCCTGCCGGGACTCGCCCCACCTCTACGGGTGGCTCCGCCCTGCGGGCGCACTGGACAAGCTGAGGGGGGCAATCAATCATCGAAAATCAAATGCGATTACCCCAAGGAGACGCTGATTAAATCAGATCCGTTCGGGCTGAGCTTGTCGAAGCCCTTGTTATTACAGGAGATTCCAGAAGGGGTTTTAGTTTGAATTATGTTGCAAGGTATAAATTAGTCATGGAAAATAATTGAGCCTGATTGCCCGTTCCGAGGAGGCCATGACGCAGGATCAAAACTGGGCACAATACGGTCACACTCCGGTCACACTCCGGTCACACTCCGGTCACACTCGGGCACAAATTTTGACCGCAACCCAGAAGACTTTTGTCTGCACTGAAAAGAAAAAACCGCCTGAACGGCGGTTTTTTCTAGACTTTCTTGGTCGGGGTGAGAGGATTCGAACCTCCGACTCCTGCGTCCCGAACGCAGTACTCTACCAGGCTGAGCTACACCCCGAATGCGACTAATTGCGACTAATTGCAACTACTTGCAACTAATTGAGGAAATCTGAAACCGCTTTTGGCGTTATCAGTGATTCCGGCTCGTTGCAAAGACCGCTAATTCTAGCAGTGCTTCACGATATTTTGAAGCCTTCAGCGAATTTAATGCCTGAATGGCCTGTTGTGCTTCTTGTTCTGCCTGTTTGCGGGTAGCCTGCAGTGCTCCCGTTTCGCGGATAGCGGCCATGACTTTGGGGAAATCGTCCCGCCCGCCCTGTTCGATGGCCTGCCGGACACAGGCGGATTGAGCCGGGTTGCCATGCTGCATGGCGTGGATCAAAGGCAGGGTCGGCTTGCCTTCCGCGAGATCGTCACCCAGATGCTTGCCGGTCGTGACTTCCTCGCCGGAATAATCCAGCACATCGTCGATCAGCTGAAAGGCCGTACCAAGATGCATGCCATAACGCGCCAGCGCATCGCCGGTCGCCGCATCAGCCTGGCCTAACACACCGCCAAGGCGCGCGGCGGCCTCGAAAAGCTTGGCCGTCTTGAAGCGGATGACCTGCAGATAATTTTCGACCTGAACATCCGCGTTATGACAATTCATCAACTGCAGCACTTCGCCTTCAGCGATGACGTTGGTCGCATCGGCCAGGATCTGCATCACACGCATGTCATTGGCCGACAGCATCATCTGGAAGGCACGAGAATAGAGAAAATCGCCCACCAGCACACTGGCGGCATTCCCGAAAAGTTCATTCGCGGTTTCGCGGCCACGCCGCAAGGCGGATTCATCGACCACATCATCATGCAGTAACGTGGCCGTATGAATAAATTCAACGACGGCGGCGAGTTCGTGGTGAAGTGTGCCCGAATACCCCAGGGCTCCCGCCGTCAGGAGCACCAGAGCCGGCCGCAGGCGTTTTCCGCCACCGGCGATGATGTATTCGGCAACCTGCCGAACCAGCACGACATCCGAATGCAATCGTGCCCGGATAACCTGATCGACGGCCTGCATGTCTGCGGCGATCAGGGTATTCAGGGTGGCCAGGCCGGAAACAGGAGCAGTTGACACGGAAACCGATTCTCGAAAAAACCGGGATGTTAGGCGGCACTCGCACGGGCGTCAAGCAAGAACCCCATGAAAACCCCGGAGAAGTGCTGAACAGGAAGCTCCCCGGCGAATTTTGCTGCAAATTTCAGGCAGGTACACCGACGATCACGCTGGACGCCTTAAAAATGGCCGTTGCCGCCTGGCCCGCAGCCAGTGCCAATGCGCGGGCACTTTCATTCGTGATCACTGCCGCGATGGCACTGCCACCCGGGAGTTCGATGACGACTTCTGTATTGACAGCACCTTCCTGCAGGCGTGAAATCTTTCCGCTGACGCGGTTGCGCGCCGAAAATTTCGCCCCCTGTGTTTCCGTCACCAGAATGACCGACGATGCCTTGATGAGCGCGAAGGCTTCCGCGCCGACCTTGAGCCCGAGCCCCTCGGTGCTCTCATGTGTCACGATGGCAACGATCTTGTGGCCACCGGTAATTTCCAGATCAATCTCGTCATTGACTGCCCCTTTTTTGACGGCAGTCACCTTGCCGAGAAACTGGTTGCGTGCGCTGGTTTTCATATTCAGCCTCTGAACAAGAAGGAGGTCGTTGGTGATGCCCTCGGCCTGTCGGCTGAGTTGTTCGATAAAGAGGCGATGCTCCTTTTCGATGATTCTGAAGTTGTCGACCAGGCGTTGACCACGCGCCGTCAGCCGCGTGCCGCCGCCGCCCTTGCCCCCTGTCTGACGCTCCACGAGAGGCTCGCCCGCCAGATTGTTCATGGCGTCGATGGCATCCCACGCCGCCTTGTAACTCATCTTGATCGACCTGGCCGCCTGGCTGATCGAACCGGATTCAGCGATGCGCGCGAGCAGATCCACGCGCCCCGCTCCGCCGAAGTTTTCGCCCGCCATACTGAGCCAGATCGAGCCGTGTACTTCGACATTCTGTGGAGACGTGCTCATGATTCAGCTCCTGTCGGGTTCATTGGAGGGATGGATGGCGGTCGAAGCGGTTTCATTCACAAGGCCACCTTCTATTTGCAGGACGTGGTCGCCGAAGCGGGCGACATCTTCGGTGTCGTGGGTAATGAGGATCATGGGGACATCAAGACGCACCTGAAGGACGTCGAGTTCCTCACGCATACGGGCACGCAAGGCCGGGTCGAGTGCCGCAAAAGGCTCATCGAGAAGCAAGGCCTGGGGCTCATTGACCAGGGCGCGGGCGAGTGCCGTGCGCTGTCGCTGGCCACCGGAAAGCTCGGCGGGGTATTGCCCCGCTTGTGCTTCGAGATGAAAGGCTGCCAGCCAGTAATCCACCCGCGCATCCTGGAAGTGTCGCCCCGGATTGCGCCAGCCGCCAACGAGCGCGGAGGCGATATTCTGGCGCACGGTGAGATGCGGAAACAGCGCGTAATCCTGAAACAGATAGCCGATGCGCCGGGCTTGTGGCGGCAGGTTGATGCGCCGCGCCCGATCAAAGAGGCAAGTCTCGCCTAGCCGGATATGGCCGTCATCCGGTTCCAGCAGGCCCGCGATGGCCTTGAGTGTCAGACTCTTGCCCGCGCCGGAAGGGCCGAAGATGACGATGCGACGATGATGCGTTTGCAACTGCACATCGAGCCGGAAATGACGCTCCCCGGAGCGCAGCGTCTTTTGCAAGGAGAGATCAAGCTGAAAGTTTTTCGCGCTCATGCCTCCCTCCTGTGACGGGCCGGAGCCAGCCAGCCCGCCAGCAAAAGCAGGCTTACACAGACCAGCGAAGTGATGATGACCATCTGGTTGGCAAGATCGTCCTGCCCGGCCTGCACGGCTTCGTAGATGGCAATGGAAAGCGTCTGTGTCTTGCCAGGAATGCTGCCCGCCACCATCAACGTCGCACCAAATTCGCCCAGGGCGCGCGCGAAGGCCAGCAGCAAGCCGGCCAGAATGCCGCGCCAGGCCAGCGGCAGGGTGATGCGGAAGAAAATAGCCATTTCCCTCAGCCCCAGAACCCGCCCGGCGTCTTCCATCTGCCGGTCGACAGCCTCGAAGGCCGCGCGCGCGGGCTTGAACACCAGCGGGAAAGACACGATCACGGCGGCGATGACCGCCCCCTGCCAGGTAAAAATCAGGTTGATGCCGAAATTTTCATGCAGCCAGGCCCCCAACGGGCCACGCCGTCCGATGAGGACAAGCAGGTAATAGCCCAGCACGGTCGGCGGCAGCACCATGGGCAGGGTCATCAGGCTATCGAGCAGCTCACGCCCCGGAAAACGCCGCCGGGCCAGCAGATAGCCCACACCCACGCCCAGCAGAAGATTGATCGCCGTCGCCCAGCCCGCCACTTTCAGGGAAAGCAGGAGTGCAGGCAGACTTTGTAACATGATGGAGATGGTGAAGGGGTGAAGGGGGGAAGGGGTGAAGGGGTGAAATGATGAGTTAAGGAGACGCTGATTAAATCAGATCCGTTCGGGCTGAGCCTGTCGAAGCCCTTGTTTGTAAAGGTAGTGCCCTTCGACAAGCTCAGGGCGAACGGAATAAATCATTGTTTCCTTAAGGTTTCTGGAAGCCGTAACGGGCCAGCACAGCCTGCGCTGCCGGAGCGGCGATAAAGGCGATGAAGCGGGCTGCCTCTTCCTTGCTGGCACTGCTGCTGCTCACGGCGACCGGGTAACTGATTTTCATGTCCAGCGGCACGGTCATCGCCACGCGCACCTTGCCTTTCATGAGAGCAGCATCGGTCGCATAAACGAAGCCGGCATCCACTTCGCTGCGCGCTACATAATCCAGCGCCTGGCGGACATTGCTTGCCTGGATGAAGCGCGGCTCAAGTGCTGCCCACAACTTTGCGGCCTCGAGCGCATTGCGGCTATAACGGCCCGCTGGCACACTGGCCGGATTGCCGATGGCAATGCGCGCAACCGCAGGCTGGGCCAGATCAGCCAGCGATTTCGGGGCCAGCTTGCTGTCGGCCGGGAGGATCAGCACCAGTGCATTGCTCACGAAATCCTGGCGGCTGGCGGGCTGGATCAGCGACTGCTTCTGTGCGGCATCCATGGTTTCCTGGTCAGCGGAGGCAAAAACATCCACCGGCGCGCCCTTGGCCATCTGCTGCAAAAGTGCTCCCGATGCACCAAAATTAAAGAGTACCTTGCTCCCCGCGTGTTGCGCCTCATAAGCCTGGCCGATTTCCCGGAAAGCATTGCTCAGGCTGGCAGCGGCAGAAACCGTCAGATCAGCGGCCTGTGCAGAAAGCGCGAAGAAAAACAGGGCGAAGGGGAAGATGCGAAAGAGTATTGAGGGGAACATGACCAGCGTGCTGAAAAAGGGACGGTTCGTAATATACACAAAGATATTACGGTCAGCAAGGGTCATGCAGGGGCAATCGCGCGAAGGGGCGAATGACAATTCAGGGCGAATGATGATTCGCCCCTACGGTGAATCTGCCTCTTTGTCTGGGCGAACGGAACTTCAAACTGCGCCCGTGCCGGGCGCACAAGCAAAACAGCCGCCCCCTTTCGGGAGGCGGCTGTCTGGCCAGCTAAACTAAACAGTACGGGACTGATTAGAAAGCGTGACGGATGCCGATTTGCAGACCGGAGGGGTCGTTGCCAGCGGCGACGTTGTTGACACCGTTGCTGCCGAAATTGAAGGCAGCGGCGTTGTCGTTGTCGATGCGGGCGTAGATGGCCTTCAGGACGGTACGCTTGGACAGGCTGTGCTCGTAGCCGAGTTCGAACAGCTTGGCACCGGTGTTGCTCGTGCCGTTGATGTTGTTGGCTTTGTAGTACTGAGCGATGACCTTGCCGTTCGGAGCAGCGTTGAACGTGCCGCCCAGGCCCCAGACGTTTTGCTTGAGGTTGCCACCAACGTTGTTTTCGTTCTTGGTGGAGTTCCACAGGGCGCGAACCGTGCCGACGCCGAAGTCGAAAGCACCGGCGATACGGGTGTTCTTGATCTGGGTGTCAACAACATCACGGCTACGCGCATTGGCGTAGGTGAAGCCAGCCAGGATGGGGCCGTTGTTGTAGTTCAGGCCGAGATCCCAGGCGCTGCTGTTAGCTTGGGCAGCCGTGCCGGAAGCAGCAGCGGTGGACTTGTTTTCACCGGAGATGTAGGCCAGCGCGCCGCTGAAGCCGCTGAAGTTCGAGGAGGTGAACATGGCGGTGTTGGCTTGACGGGTATCGAAGCCGTTGATTACCACGGAACCATTGGTCAGCGCGGAGCTGGCGCCGATGCTGGCCCAGCCGGCGTTCACGTCAACCGCAGCACCGAGGGCGCGGGTCGGGGTGGTCAGCGTGCCCAGCTTGATGTCGCCGAAAGCACCGCCCAGACCGGCGTAGGTGTCGCGGTTCGCACCGAAGGTGGCACCGGTGTCAGCAGAAACAGCGGTTTCGAACTGGAACAGAGCCTTCAGGCCATTGCCCAGATCTTCCGTGCCCTTGAAGCCGAGGTAGGAGCTGTTGGAAGAAACGCGGCTGTAGGAGCCGGTTTGCGAGTTGGCAACACCGCCGGAGGTCTTGACGACGTCGAAGGACAGGTCGGCCACGCCGTAGACGGTGACAGCGGAGGACTGAGCGAAAGCACCGGTGGAAACGAGGCCAGCAACGGCCAGGGCGATCAGTTTCTTCTGCATTTGAATCTCCTGTTGATTGATTGGGGTGGTGATGAAATTCGAGTGAAACGCCGTATCTGGGTGATTAGTTAGTACCGGGTTGTCCGAATGCCAACGAGCCAGCCAGATTTTCCGCGTCTCCCCTTAGGGAAACTGGCAGCCATTTTGCCGAAGGGCTTGGGGCAGGGGCAAGCAAAGCAACCCTTTTGCCGGGTGAAAACGCCAATTTTTGTGGTTTTTTTGCAACGGCGCGAATATACCGTTCGAGATAGCGCGGGCAAGGTTCGGCGAGGAATGAGCGTTAAATGGCCGTTATAATGCGCGGCCTTGTCGTTTGCTGATTGATATTCGCTGACTCCCATGATCGACCCCAAGACCCATCTGGCCGAACTGCTCGCGGCTTCGCTTGCCAGCGTTGCACCGGAACAACAATCTACCGAGATTCAGCTGGAGCGTACCCGCCAGGCGAGCCACGGCGATTTCGCGAGCAATCTGGCCATGCAGCTGGCGCGAACGCTCAAGGCCAATCCGCGCGAAATCGCGCAGCGTCTGGTACGGGAACTGCCGCCCTCACCCTGGGTTACCCGGGTGGAAGTGGCCGGAGCCGGGTTCATCAATTTTCATTTGTCCGCCGAGACCCGCACCGCCATTGTGACGACCGTGCTGCAAGAAGGCGAGGCTTTTGGACGCAGCCCCCGGGGTGCTGGCCGGAAGGTGCAGGTCGAGTTCGTTTCAGCCAACCCGACAGGCCCGCTGCATGTGGGCCACGGGCGCGGTGCGGCCCTGGGCGCGAGCCTTTCGAATCTGCTGGATTTTGCCGGCTGGGCGGTGACGCGGGAGTATTACGTCAATGATGCTGGCCGTCAGATGGACATTCTGGCGGTATCGACCTGGCTGC
>CAZFPI010000028.1:0-25476 GCA_964521075.1 uncultured Sterolibacterium sp. | reverse complement strand
TGCGCGTTCAGCAACTGCTCGATCGTTGCTGCAGATGTATGGTTTGCTTTCACTGATTCCCCCTCGAATTAAAAGCCAGCCTTGAGAAATGACACACTGCCGCATGCCCTGCAAGGTGTCGAAACACAACAACCCCACAGATAACCAAAGAAATAATTAACACACATGTTAATAATCAATGGGCCGATTTTATTCGTGACATTTTCCGCCGTCAAGCAAGCCAGCGGGATTTTTCAGGCAGGAGGGGCTACCTTGATGACTTCTTCCAGCGTAGTGATACCCGCTGCAACCTTGATGGCACCGGAAATACGCAAGGGTTTCATTCCTTCCCGCGAGGCGAGATCACGAATCGCCAGCAGGTCCGCTCCGTGATTCATCACCAGTTTTTTGATTTCCGGCGAAAGCTGCAGGATTTCATAAATGCCCACGCGCCCCATGAAACCGGTCATCCGGCATTCGAGACAGCCGATTGCCCGGTAAATACGCGAAGGTTTCTTCGACTTCCAGGGGGCAACCAGTCCATCCCAGGCCATCTCGTCCTCGGTCGTCAGTTCGACAGCCTGTTTGCAGTGTGGACAAAGCGTTCGCACCAGCCGTTGCGCCATGATGCCGTTGATCGTCGAATTGAGCAGGAAGGGCTGAACGCCCAGGTCGAGCAGGCGGGTAATGGCTGACGGTGCGTCGTTTGTATGCAGTGTGGACAGGACGAGATGCCCTGTCAGCGCGGCCTGAATGGCCATTTCCGCTGTTTCGAGATCGCGGATTTCCCCTACCATGATGATGTCCGGATCCTGACGCATCAAGGCGCGGATACCTTCGGCAAAGCCCATGTCGATGGAGGATTGCACTTGCACCTGATTGAAGGCAGGCTCGATCATTTCGATCGGATCTTCAATGGTGCAGACATTCACTTCGGGGGTCGCCAGCTGCTTGAGGGTGGAATACAGCGTCGTCGTCTTGCCAGAACCGGTGGGGCCGGTCACCAGAACAATGCCATTGGGCAGGTTGGTCATCTGTTGCCAGTGCTGACAATCCTCATCCGAGAAACCCATTTCCCGGGCATCGCGCACCAGCACTTCCGGGTCGAAAATACGCATGACCAGTTTTTCACCGAAGGCTGTCGGTAACGTCGATAAACGCAGCTCGACTTCCTGGCCTTCCGGAGTTCGCGTCTTGATGCGTCCATCCTGCGGCCGACGTTTTTCGACGACATCCATGCGCCCGAGAATCTTGATGCGGCTGGTCATGGCCGTCAGTACCTGCATGGGTATCTGGTAAACCTGATGCAAGACACCATCAATACGAAAACGCACAATGCCGATTTCCCGCCGGGGTTCGATGTGAATATCGCTGGCACGCTGGTCAAAGGCGTATTGCCACAGCCAGTCGACGATATGGACAATGTGGTGATCGTTGGCGTCCAGCGTCCGGTTGGCCCGCCCCAGTTCAACCATCTGCTCAAAATTTGAAATGCCGGAATTTCCGGCAGAATCCCCGGCTGAAGTGGCTTTCTTGATCGAGCGGGCCAGGTTATAGAACTCCACCTGAAAGCGGGCAATGTCCTCCGGGTTGCTGATGACGCGCCGGATATCCTTTCTGAGGATATTCTTGATCTCGCTTTCCCAGGCCCGCTGGAAAGGCTCCGCCGTCGCGATGACGACTTCATTGAGCCGGACATCCACAGGCAAAATGCGAAAGCGTGTGGCGTAGGCACTCGACATGACATCGGTCACGGCGGAGAAATTGACCTTCAGCGGGTCGATATGAAAGTAATCCAGGCCACACCATTGCGCGAGCCACTGCGTCAGCGTCTCCAGATCCAGCGTCCGGGAGGGCTTGTCTGGCTGGGTTGGCGTTTTCCACTTTTGTTCAGCCAGGGTGGTGAGCGGATGCTGTTCACCACGAAAATAGCGCCGCTCCTGCTTGAGCTGATTTCCCTGCGCTGACGATACCAGCCCCTCTGCCACAAGAGCATCGATGACCTCGGCCAGCCCCAGGCGACGCTCCTCCTGCCCGGCAAGCTGACCTGCCTGCCTGCTCTCTTCAATTTCCCTCATGACATCTGCTCCGATCCTGTCTTTGGCACGGGGAAATATAACCCTGAAACCCCTCCCGGAGTATGATGCGCGACATCGATTTCCGGAGAAAATTCATGCGATGCCTGACAAACCCCTTGTCATTTTTGCTGCTGCTGGCCCTGCCGCTTTCCGTCATGCCGGTTTATGCACAAAGCGGGGGTTCATGTGACCTGGCGCGTGACCCCATCCGGTGCAAGGCGCGCCTGGAAGCCCAGGCAGCCTGCCAGGACAAGCGCGGCAGGGCAAAACAGCAATGCATGACGACCTACTTGCCGCTTCCGGACTGCAGCCAGACCGAAGACGCACAGCGCTGCGAGGCGCGGCAAAAAGCGCGAATCCAGTGTCAGGACAAGATCGGGCGTGATTTGCGCGCCTGCCTGAATGAATATGGGCTGCATTGAGCAGCCCATGTCGTTGCCAAACCGGTAAAGCCCGGTATTACCCCTGCATCTCCAGCATCAGCTGGTTGATGCGGCGAACGAATCCTGCCGGATCATCGAGCTGCCCGCCTTCAGCCAGCAAGGCCTGGTCGAACAAAACAGCCGCCCAGTCATCAAAGCGTTTTTCTTCATGCTTGAGACGCTGGACGACAGCATGTTTCGGGTTGATTTCGAGGATGGGCTTGGAATCCGGGGCCTGTTGACCGGCAGCCTTGAGCATGCGGGCGAGATTGCCGCCGATGTCGTGGGCATCGGCCACGAGACAGGCCGGGCTCTCCGTCAAACGGTGCGTGATACGCACCTCCTTGACGCGGCCGTCCAGTGACTTTGCGATCCTGTCCGTGAATTCCTTGAACTCGTCGGCCTCTTTTTCCTGAGCCTCTTTTTCGGCCTCATCTTCGAGCTTGCCCAGATCCAGCCCGCCGCGCGCGACGGAGGCGAGCTGTTTTCCGTCAAACTCGGGCAGATTGCCCACCACCCATTCGTCCACCCGCTCGGAGAGCAGGAGCACTTCGATCCCCTTTTTGCGGAAGACTTCAAGATGCGGGCTGTTCTTCGCGGCATTGAAGGATTCGGCAGTAACGTAATAAATCTTGTCCTGTCCCTCCTTCATGCGGCCGAGGTAATCCTTCAGGGAAACCGTTTCTTCCGGCGTGTCGTTGTGGGTCGAAGCAAAGCGCAGCAGGCCGGCGACGCGTTCCTTGTTGGCGTAATCCTCACCGATGCCCTCTTTCAGCACACGGCCAAATTCATGCCAGAAGGTGACAAATTTCTCCGGATGATTCTCGGCCAGGTCTTCGAGCATGGCGAGGATACGCTTGGTGCTGCCGGAGCGGATAGCTTCGATGTCGCGACTTTCCTGCAGAATTTCCCGCGAGACATTAAGCGGCAGATCGCTGCTGTCGATGATGCCGCGCACAAAACGCAGATAAACCGGCAGGAGTTGCTCGGCATCGTCCATGATGAACACACGGCGCACATAAAGTTTGACGCCATGTTTGGAGTTGCGGTCGAACAGATCAAACGGCGCATGAGAAGGAATGTAGAGGAGCTGGGTATATTCGGAGCGTCCCTCGACACGCGCATGGCTCCAGGTCAGCGGCCCGGAATAGTCGTGACTGACGTGCTTGTAGAATTCGATGTATTCATTGTCTTCGATCGAACTCTTGGAACGTGCCCAGAGCGCGCTGGCCTGATTGACGGTTTCGTCCTCGCCGGTGATTTTCTGGGTCTGGGACTCCTCGTCCCAGGCTTCCTTGCTCATGACGATGGGCTGAAGGATATGGTCTGAATACTTGCGGACCAGCGAGCGCAGTCGATGACCGGAAAGAAGGCTGTCCGGGCCTTCAGTGGCATCGTCCCGCAAATGCAGGGTGATTTCCGTGCCACGCGCGGCCTTATTCACCACCTCGATGGTGAATTGGCCACTGCCTTCGTCTTTCATGTCGCATTCCCAGCGGATGCCCTGATCGACAGCTTCGCCCGCGCGGCGGCTATAGACAGTAACCTTGTCGGCAACAATGAAAGAGGAATAGAAGCCGACGCCAAACTGGCCAATCAGGTTGGCATCTTTCTGCTGATCGCCGGAAAGACGCGAAAAAAATTCTCGCGTCCCGGACTTGGCGATAGTCCCCAGATTCTGGATGGCATCATCGCGATTCATGCCGATGCCGTTATCCGCAATGGTCAGTGTTTTCGCTTCAGCATCATAGGCAATGCGGATTTTCAGGTCACTGTCATCTTCAAACAGGGCCGTGTTGTGCAAGGCTTCAAAACGCAGCTTGTCACAGGCGTCGGAGGCATTGGAGACAAGCTCGCGCAGGAAAATTTCACGATTGCTGTAGAGCGAGTGAATCATCAACTGCAGCAGTTGTTTGACTTCTGCCTGAAAGCCCAGGGTTTCACGATCGGCAGGGGTGTTCACGGACATCGGGGTCTCCTGATAAAAAATACCACCGTCAAAATGGGGATGAGAAACCGGATTTCAAGTCTCGTCGAAACAGAGGGGGAACGAAAGCGAAAAGTAGGCAAAAACGGATGCCTGTTTTCGTTAATACTGTCAATAAACAATGGCCTCGATTTCCAGTTCGCGCAGACCCGCCGGGCTTTGAAAGCGCACGACCTCCCCTTCGCGCGCCTTCATCAGCGCGCGCGCCAGGGGAGAAACCCAGCTGATGCGCCCGGCCGAAACCTCGGCCTCATCGATACCGACAATCTGGTAAGTCAGGCTCTGGAGCCCTGCCCCATCCAGCTCGGTGATCGTCACGGTCGCGCCGAAGAATACCTGCTCCAGGTTTTCCTGCTCGCGCGGGTCGACTACCACGGCATTTTCCAGCCGTTTTGTCAGGTAACGGATGCGCCGGTCCATCTCGCGCAGACGCTTCTTGCCGTAAATGTAATCGCCGTTCTCGGAGCGGTCACCATTGCTGGCCGCCCAGGAAATCACCTGAACCAGGGCAGGTCGATCAATCTTGACGAGCCGTTCAAATTCCTCGCGCATTGCCCGATGCCCCGCTGGCGTCATGTAATTGGGCAATCCTGGCGGCAAGGCAGGCAAGGGGGCAAGATCCTCCTCATCGTCTTCCACCGATTCTCGGGTAAATGCCTTGCTCATGTCGCCTGCTTGATCGCCAGCACGGCCTGATTACGCAAGGTTCTAAGCAGATTCAGCTCCCGCTCGGGGATCTTGATTTCCCCCGCGCGCCGACGATCACAGTAAATCATGGCAACCGGCACGCCTTTGATGACCATGGGAAACAGGACGAAAGTTTCCGAGGCCACCTTGGTGCGATACCACTCAGGGATACGGCTGCGGATATTGGGTTCATTGATATCGGAAATAATCAGATCAACGCCCTTTTGTGCCGCAACCCGGAACACATCGGCATCCCCCGTCAGGGAAAAGCGAAAATGCTTTGCGATTTCAGTGGTGTCCGAACCAAAGCCAAAGCGTCCGATCATCGTATTCGTCCTGGCATCACGCAGACACAGCAACACCCGCCCGAAACCCATGGCCCGATACATGGTTTCGAGGATGATTCGCAAAATGTCGTTGAGCGAAAAATCATCCACCAGCGAATTGCTGATGTCCTGAATACCCGCCGCCAACACCGCCTGGATGTCATCCGTACCCGGTGCTTCACCCCTGGCTGGCTCACCGCCCCCCGCTTCTTTGCCCGCTGCGGCCCCAACGTCTGGAGAGGCATTGGCCGCTTCGACGGTGAAACCCGACAAAGAACCGAGCTCATCGGCCGCCCCGCTCCTGCCGCCCCTGCTGCCCTCACCTTTCTCCTTGACCGATACCTCCGCACCGGCAGCAGGTACCCCGGTGTTATGGCTCCACGCCCTGGCCTGACGCGCAAAAGCACTTTGCTTGAGATTGATCTGCAGGCTAGATGCAATCTGGTCAAGTTCGCTCACCGCTTTTTGCGTGAGATCCTTCAACTGAGCATCCGAAAACTGGGTCACAGCCGCATAGCGTTCGACAATCAGCTTGAGCTCCCGGCTGCGCCCTTCAACTGAAGCCCCGGGTTTTTCGGTGGCAATACGCTCACAGATTTCATTCGACAGGCCCGCGACAGTACGAAGCATTTCCTCGCGGGTCGAAGGTTTGCGAACGGGGCCAGGCGACAGGGAACGCATACTGTTGATGACCGAAGGAGGAAAGCCCCAATGGTGGGCAATGGCTGCCCCAAGATCATCGAAACTCATCCCCAGTACCTGCAGCACGGCAGCCTCCTCGCTGCATTTTCGCTGCATCACCAGACGCTGTATTTCCTCGATTTCATCCGGAAAATAAAACTGAACGAGCAGACGGCCCAGATCGTGGAACATCGCGCAGACAAACGCTTCTTCGGCATCACGCGGCATCAGCTTCTGGCCGATTTCGCGCCCGATCAGGCCGGAAAGATTCGCCCGCAGGAAAGACTCCTTGATCTGCCCGGCATTGGCCTTGTTCTGAAGATGCTCGAACATCATCACCGTCAGAACGACATTCCGTATGGTGTCAAAGCCCAGCACGATGACGGCGCGCGAAACCGTGCTGATCGTACCGCCCCCCGAAGAACGGTAAAAAGGCGAATTGACGATACGCAGAATCTTGGCCGTCAGCGCGAAGTCCTTGAGGATGGTATTGGATAGCTTGTTGATGCTGTCCTTGTCCGAATTCGTGAGCCGGTTGATCGCCGAGACGGAATCGGACAACGCCGGAAAATCGGACTTATGCTTCATCCGTCGCAGGAGAAAATCTACCGCCGCCTCCGGGCCTGAACGGCTCCCGCTGCCCGCATCTGCGGCAGACGATTCATTCAGGGGGGGCGACACGAACTCGCGCAAGGCAGCCGACATCTGGGCGGCCGTATGAAAACGCAAGGCAGCATCCTGCGCGACGGCCTTCAGGATGATCCCGCCCATGCGCCCGTCGATATCCAGATTATCCGGCAGGCGGACTGGCTCGTTGGCGATACTCTCCAGCATGGCCGACAGGGTTTTTGCCGTGCGGGCACGACACCCGGTGAGCATTTCGATCAGAATCAGGCCGACGGCGTAAAGATCGGTCTGCTCGTTGATGATCCGTTCCCGGACGTATTCGGGGGCCATATAGGCAGGCGTCCCCATCAAGGCATCTTTGGGAAATTGCCCCGCAGTTTCATCGTCACCGGCACGGACGGCGATGCCAAAATCCATGACACGCGCGCCCCCCCGTGTGTCGATGATGATATTGGAAGGTTTGAGGTCACGATGAATGATGCCCTGGGCGTGCGCCTCGGAGAGGGCGTCAAGCACGGTAATGATCAGCCCGGCCGCAGACAAGGGATCGAACAGGCGTTCTTCCAGCACTTGGGCCAGGCTCTTGCCCTCGACATACTCGAACACCAGATACGGGTCGCCATCTTGCTCGCCCGCTTCAAAAATCGGCACGATGCTGGCGTGCCGCAGCTTGCTGACGGTTCGCGCCTCGGCCAGCAGATGGGCGTTCAGGCGCGGATCCGCCTGGGAAAAATGTAGTGTCTTGATCGCCACTTCGCGCTGCAAATGAGGATCGTTGCACAAATAGACGACACTCTGAGCACCACGCCCCAGCTCGCGCAGGAGTTCAAAACGGCCAATGCTCTTTTTCATTTGAAAAACGATCTACCCCGGAAAACGTGAAAACGTGATTTTGCGCGACGTTACGCAATAACGGATCAAAAATTGGTGGCGAACTATAGCGTATCCTCCAGACAGGAACGCAGTCCACGCAAGTGCTTTTTATGCTTTGAAGGGCAACAAAAGCCACCCCCGGGTTCGTGTAGAATGGCGCGTTCGATTTTTGGATGCTCGCCGCAAATGAAACAATCAGGCGGTCATGACATATCCGCGCACACCCGCACACACCAGAAATTTATCAAGATTATTCAATCACTTCACAAGCCAAGTCTCAGGAACCCCCCATGGAAACGAATCAAGAAATCAGCACCCAGGAATCCCCTGTCGCCGTTGCCAACCCGCTGGAACGCCGCCTCGATGTGACGGTTTCGATCGAATCGATCGACAAGGATGTGGAGCAACGTCTCAAGAAAATGTCGAAAACCGTCAAGATGCCAGGGTTCCGCCCGGGCAAGGTTCCCATGAAAATGGTTGCCCAGCAGTACGGCTATCAGGCGCGTTCCGAGGCCATTGGCGCGGCCGTTGAAAAGTCCTTCGGCGACTCCGTGCGTGATCAGAAGCTCCGTGTGGCCGGCTATCCGCAGTTTGAAGCTGCCGAAAATGCCGAAGCCGGGAAAATGGCGTTTTCCGCCATTTTCGAGGTTTACCCGGAAATCGCCCTGGGCGATGTAAGCAGCAGCGAAATCGAGAAGGTTGCCCTGACCGTCGGCGATGCCGAAATCGACAAGACGCTGGATGTCCTTCGCAAGCAGCGCACGACCTACGCCGAAGCGGCCCGTGCGGCCGCCGAAGGCGACCGCGCCATCATCGACTTCACCGGTCGTCGCAATGGCGAGGTGTTCCAGGGCGGGCAGGCCAACGACTTCGCCATGCTCTGCGGCGGCGGCCAGATGCTGCCGGAGTTCGAACAAGCCGTGCTGGGTATGTCGGCCGGCGAAACCAAGACCTTCGACATGACCTTCCCGGAGGACTATCACGCCAAGGATCTGTCCGGCCAGACCGTGCAATTTGAGCTCACCCTGAAGCGTGTCGAAGGCCCGGTACTGCCACCGCTGGATGAAGAATTCGCAAAGACACTGGGCATTACCGACGGCGACATCACCAAAATGCGCGAAGAGGTCAAGGAAAACCTGGAACGCGAAGTCAAAAAACGCCTCAAGGCCCGCGTCAAGACCAAGGCACTGGACACACTGATCGACGTCACCCCCATCGATGTCCCCAGAACACTGGTTGCGGCCGAATCCGAACAGATGGCGCGCGCTGCGATTCACGATCTCGAATCGCGCGGCATGTCTGCCAAAAACATTCCGGTACAGCCCGGCTGGTTCACCGAGCAGGCCACCCGCCGGGTCAAGCTGGGTCTGATCGTCTCCGAACTGGTCAAGGAAAAGCAGCTCTACGCCAAACCCGAGCAGATTCGCGCCGTCATCGAAGAATTTGCCGAAACTTACGAAGATCCCTCCGAAGTGGTTCGCTGGTATTACTCGCAACCGCAACGCATGGCCGAGGCCGAAGCCCTGGTGGTGGAAAACAACGTGGTGGACTGGGTGCTGTCCAATGCCAGAATCGCTGAAAAACCCGTAAGCTTTGACGAACTGATGGAAGTGAACGCATGATGCTGACGACCGGCCAGGGGCTTTCTGGCAAAACACAGGAGCCGAACATGCTCGGTCTCGTGCCCATGGTGATCGAAACCAGCGGCCGGGGCGAGCGTGCCTACGACATCTACTCGCGTCTGTTGCGGGAGCGGGTGATCTTTCTGGTCGGGCCGGTCAATGACGCGACGGCCAATCTGGTCGTCGCCCAGCTGCTCTTCCTCGAATCGGAAAACCCGGACAAGGACATTCATCTCTATATCAACTCCCCCGGGGGCTCGGTCACAGCGGGTCTGGCCATCTATGACACGATGCAATTCATCAAGCCGGATGTCTCGACACTGTGCATCGGACAAGCCGCCAGCATGGGCGCGTTTTTGCTGACGGCCGGAGCAAAAGGCAAGCGTTACTGCCTACCCAACTCCCGCGTCATGATCCATCAGCCCATGGGCGGTTTTCAGGGGCAAGCCTCGGATATCGAGATCCATGCCAAGGAAATCCTCTACCTGAAACAGAAGCTCAACCAGATGATGGCCAGCCATACCGGGCAAAAAATCGAGCGCATCGAACGCGACACGGATCGCGACAATTTCCTGTCTGCCGCTGAAGCCGTGGAATACGGCATCGTCGACCAGGTTCTTGAAAAACGCACCGGTGAAGCCAAGGGAAAGGCTGATTGATTAATTGATTGATTGATCGATCAGCACGTCCCGGGGATAAACCGCACCGGCAAGCCGCAAGCGATGCCCGATGCCGTGGATATTTGAAGAACAAGGGAATGACGGGCGCGCAACGCAACACACGCCAATCATTCCCGCTGTGACAAGGAGTCGGAGTCGTCATGTCGCAAAAGAAATCTGGCCAGGAAAAAATGCTGTATTGCTCCTTCTGCAGCAAGAGCCAGCATGAAGTCAAAAAACTCATCGCCGGGCCTTCGGTATTCATCTGCGATGAATGCATCGAGCTGTGCAACGATATCGTCCGCGACGAAATCGCCGCCGCCTCCGGTGGTGGCAAGGAAAAGAGCGACTTGCCCACCCCCAGGGAAATCTGCACCACCCTGGATCAATACGTCATCGGGCAAGAAGCAGCCAAGCGTACCCTGTCCGTAGCGGTGTACAACCACTACAAACGTCTCCAGCACCTTGCCGGCCTGAAAAAGGACAAGGATGGCGTCGAACTCTCCAAGAGCAACATCCTCCTGATCGGCCCGACGGGTTCAGGCAAGACTTTGCTGGCACAGACCCTGGCGCGCCTTCTCGATGTTCCCTTCATGATGGCTGACGCCACGACACTGACCGAAGCCGGTTATGTGGGTGAGGACGTCGAAAACATCATCCAGAAACTGCTCCAGAAGTGCGATTACGAAGTAGAACGCGCCCAGCGGGGCATCGTTTATATCGACGAAATCGACAAAATCTCGCGCAAATCGGACAACCCCTCGATCACTCGTGACGTTTCCGGCGAGGGCGTGCAGCAAGCCTTGCTGAAACTCATCGAAGGCACGGTCGCCTCCGTCCCCCCGCAAGGCGGGCGCAAGCACCCCAATCAGGATTTCGTCCAGGTCGACACCACCAACATCCTCTTCATTTGTGGTGGCGCATTCGATGGCCTGGATAAAGTGATCCGCAACCGCTCCGAGCGCAGCGGGATCGGCTTTGGCGCGCAAGTCAAAAGCCGTGACGCGGCCAACATTTCCGACACCCTCCAGCAGGTCGAACCGGAAGACCTCATCAAATTCGGGCTGATCCCGGAATTTGTAGGCCGTCTGCCCGTCGTGGCCACACTCAACGAACTGGACGAAGCCGCGCTGATCCAGATTCTGGTCGAGCCCAAGAATGCCCTGGTCAAGCAATACCAGAAACTCTTCCAGATGGAAGGTGTCGAACTGGAAATCCGCCCCAACGCCTTGCAAGCCATTGCCAAAAAAGCCATCGTCCGCAAAGCTGGCGCACGCGGTCTGCGCTCCATCCTCGAAACTGCCCTGCTCGACACCATGTACGAACTGCCCGGCATGGAGAACGTGACCAAGGTCGTCATCGACGAGAGCATGATCGATAACGGCTCCCCGGCCCTTCTGATCTACGCCGACCCGCCGGCAGACAAAGTCGCCAGTTAAGTCAGGCTCCACCGCAAAAACGGAAGCCGTCATTCCCTGCCCCACCGCAGGAAATGACGGCTTTATCATTGGGCGCATCACCCGGGCCTTTGACATACTCTGCCGCAGCCTGGCCCACGACAATCCGCCGCCGGGCTATCATGCATCGTGTGCTTGAAATTTACCGGCAAGCCCCCATCTCCTCTTCCGGCCGCACTTACACAAAAGGATCACGACATGTCGAGCGAAATGGAAACCCCTCCCGAAGCCCTTGAACTTCCCCTCCTGCCCCTGCGCGATGTCGTCGTTTTTCCGCACATGGTCATTCCGCTTTTCGTTGGCCGCCCGAAATCCATCAAGGCACTCGAAGTCGCCATGGAGGCGGGCAAAGGACTCTTGCTGGTTGCCCAGAAATCGGCCGCCAAGGACGAACCGGACATTGACGACATGTACCGTATCGGTTGCATCGCCAATATCCTGCAAATGCTCAAACTGCCTGACGGCACGGTCAAGGTTCTGGTCGAAGGCGTACAGCGGGTGCGTATCGACCACATCCAGGACCAGCAGGCCCTGTTCGTTGCCACGGCAACCGCCATCCCTATCGACGAAGGCAACGATCACGAAGTCGAAGCCATGCGGCGCGCAATACTGGCCCAGTTTGACCAGTACATCAAACTCAACAAGAAAATTCCGCCAGAAATCCTCTCCTCGCTCTCCGGTATCGAAGAAGCCGGGCGGCTGGCCGATACCATCGCGGCCCATTTGCCGCTCAAACTGGAAAGCAAACAGGAAGTACTGGAGATTTTCGACGTCACCACACGCATGGAAAAGCTGCTCTCGCAACTCGAAGCCGAGCTTGACATCCTGCAGGTCGAAAAGCGCATCCGTGGCCGCGTCAAGCGGCAAATGGAAAAAAGCCAGCGCGAGTATTACCTGAACGAACAGGTCAAAGCCATCCAGAAAGAACTCGGCGAAGGCGAAGAAGGCGCCGAGCTCGACGAGATGGAGAAGAAAATCAAGGAAGCGGGTATGCCCAAAGAAGCCCTGGGCAAGGCTCAAGGCGAAATGAAAAAGCTCAAGCTGATGTCGCCAATGTCCGCCGAGGCCACCGTTGTCCGCAACTACATCGAAACATTGATCAACCTCCCGTGGAAGAAAAAAAGCCGCACAGACAAAGAGTTACCGACAGCTGTTAAAGTTCTTGATAAAGATCACTACGGCCTCGACAAAGTCAAGGAGCGCATCGTCGAATACCTGGCCGTGCAGCAGCGCGTCGACAAACTCAAGGCCCCGATTCTCTGCCTCGTCGGCCCGCCGGGGGTGGGCAAGACCTCTCTCGGGCAATCCATCGCCAAGGCAACCAACCGGAAATTCGTCCGCATGTCGCTAGGCGGTGTGCGCGACGAATCCGAAATTCGCGGCCATCGACGCACTTACATTGGCTCGATGCCCGGCAAGATTTTGCAGAACATGAGCAAGGTTGGCGTTCGCAACCCGCTGTTTTTGCTCGATGAAGTCGACAAGATGGGCCAGGATTTCCGGGGAGACCCCAGTGCAGCCCTGCTCGAAGTGCTCGATCCTGAGCAAAATTCGACCTTCGTCGACCATTACGTCGAGGTCGAATACGATCTTTCCGACGTCATGTTCGTGGCCACCGCCAACACACTCAACATCCCTGCCCCCCTGCTCGACCGCATGGAAGTCATTCGTCTCTCCGGGTATACGGAAGACGAAAAGGTCAATATCGCCATCCGTTACCTGCTCCCCAAACAGCTCAAGGCCAACGGCATCAAGCGGGATGAACTGACTGTCACCGAAGACGCACTGCGCGACATCGTTCGCTATTACACCCGCGAAGCCGGTGTGCGTTCGCTCGACCGCGACATCTCCAAAATCTGCCGCAAAGTCGTCAAGGCGCTGGTGCTGCGTAGCCGCAAGACCCGGGTTGTCGTCAATGCCAAAAATCTCGACAAATACCTGGGTGTTCGCCGCTACTCTTTCGGTATCGCCGAAAAGGAAAACCAGATTGGCCAGGTGACAGGCCTTGCCTGGACCGAAGTGGGCGGCGAACTGCTGACCATCGAAGCCGTTGCCGTCCCGGGCAAGGGTAAAACCGTCACCACCGGCAAACTCGGCGAAGTCATGCAGGAATCGATTCAGGCCGCCCTGACTGTCGTCCGCAAACGTGCAAAAAACTTCGGGATTGCCGAAGATTTCTACCAGAAGAACGATCTGCACATTCACCTGCCGGAAGGGGCAACTCCCAAGGATGGCCCCTCGGCCGGAGCCGCCATTACCACCGCCTTGGTTTCCGTCCTGACAGGCATCCCGGTGCGCGCCGACATCGCCATGACCGGCGAAATCACCCTGCGCGGCGAAGTGCTCCCCATTGGAGGGCTCAAGGAAAAGCTGCTGGCAGCCGTGCGGGGCGGCATCCGTACTGCCCTGATCCCAGAAGAAAATGTCAAAGATCTGGCCGAAATTCAGGACTCGATCAAAAATCGTATCGAAATCATTCCGGTACGCTGGATCGACAAGGTGCTGGAACTGGCCCTGGAACGCATGCCGGAACCCGTTCCGGAAACGGCACTGCCGCCCACCGCCGAGCCGGCCACTGCCCTGCCCGCTGGCAATGAAGCAAGCGGCAGCGGCGTCATTACCCATTGAACATTGATCCCGTCACCCAGGAGCCCCCCGTGAAAAAATCAGAGCTCATCAATCAGATCGCGCGATCCGCCGACATTTCCAATGCCGCAGCAGGGCGCGCGCTGGATGCAGCCATCGGCGCGATCAAAGGCGCATTAAAAGGTGGCCAGACAGTTTCCCTGACCGGCTTTGGCTCCTTCCATGTAACGGAACGCCCAGCCCGCAAAGGGCGCAACCCGCGCACAGGAGCCGCCATCGACATCAAAGCCGCAAAAATTGCCAGGTTCCGCCCTGGCAAAGGCTTGAAAGATGCGCTAAAATAACCAGCTTTCGGGCGCTTAGCTCAGTTGGTAGAGCGTCTGCCTTACACGCAGAATGTCGGCGGTTCGACCCCGTCAGCGCCCACCAGATTTCCCGAAGACGAACAAGGCACTACAAGGCATCGCAAGGCACTACGCACCTGAACACACCACGAAGCCCGTCTGATTTCAGCACGGGCTTCGGTGTTTTTGCGCTCCACTACTCGCTATAATCCGCGCTTTTCCCGGCAGCCTGAACGAACGACGACCCCCTCGACGACTTCCTTCTCGCACCGGAATTCTTCAAACCCCGACTGAATCGTACCGTCTCGCTGCGCCTGCGGCCCGGTGAATGATGACAAGAGCCTGACGCCAATGCAGCATATCCGCAATTTTTCGATCATCGCCCATATCGACCATGGAAAATCCACCCTGGCCGACCGCATCATCCACCTCTGCGGTGGCCTGGCCGACCGCGAAATGGAAGCCCAGGTTCTTGATTCCATGGGTCTCGAACGCGAACGCGGCATCACCATCAAGGCGCAGACAGCCGCCCTCAGATACAAGGCGCGCAACGGCCAGATCTACAACCTGAATCTCATCGACACCCCGGGGCACGTCGATTTTTCCTACGAAGTCAGCCGCTCGCTATCGGCCTGCGAAGGTGCTCTGCTAGTCGTCGATGCCTCGCAAGGTGTCGAAGCGCAAACCGTGGCCAACTGCTACACGGCGATCGAACTAGGAGTCGAAGTCGTCCCGGTTCTCAACAAGATCGACCTGCCAGCCGCCAACCCGGATGGCGCGCGCCAGGAAATCGAAGATGTCATCGGCATCGATGCCACTGAAGCCATTCTGTGCAGCGCGAAAACCGGCCAGGGTGTCGAGGATATTCTCGAAGCCGCCATCGAACGCATGCCTGCCCCCAAAGGCGACCCGGCGGCCCCCCTGAAAGCCCTCATCATCGACTCCTGGTTCGACAACTACGTCGGTGTCGTCATGCTTGTGCGCGTGGTGGATGGCACGCTCCGCCCCAAAGACAAGATTCGCCTAATGGCCGGTGGCACGACGCATCTTTGTGAGCAAGTCGGTGTTTTCACGCCAAAATCCCAGACACGCGAACACCTCTGCGCCGGGGAAGTGGGATTCATCATCTCCGGTATCAAGGACATTCAGGCCGCCAAGGTGGGGGACACCATCACGCGCACCGACCTGCCCGCTGCCGAACCTCTCGCGGGGTTCAAGGAAATCAAATCCCAGGTTTTTGCCGGCCTCTACCCTGTCGAGCCCAACGAGTACGACAACCTGCGCGATTCGCTCGAAAAACTCAAGCTCAACGACGCATCCCTGCACTACGAACCCGAAGTTTCCCAGGCCCTGGGGTTTGGCTTCCGTTGCGGCTTTCTTGGCCTGCTGCACATGGAAATCGTCCAGGAGCGGCTGGAGCGTGAATTCGACCAGGATCTGATCACCACCGCACCCACCGTTGTCTATCAGGTCGTCTTGCGCGACGGAGCGGAACTTTTCGTCGAAAATCCCTCCAAGCTGCCGGACATATCCAAAATCGCCGAGACGCGCGAACCCATCATTACCGCCACCATTTTCGTTCCCGAAGAATACCTCGGGGCTGTCATCACCCTCTGCGAGCAAAAACGCGGCACACAGGTCAATATGCAGTATCGCGGACGCCAGGTTCAGCTCACTTACGACATGCCCATGGCGGAAGTCGTGATGGACTTCTTCGACCGGCTGAAATCCGTCTCACGCGGCTATGCCTCGCTGGATTACGAATTCAAGGAATATCGTGCCGCCGATGTCGTCAAACTGGACGTCCTCATCAACGGTGACCGCGTCGATGCCCTCTCGGCCATCGTTCACCGCGCCAACGCACCTTTCCGTGGCCGCGCCCTTGCCGCCAAGATGCGAGAACTGATCCCCCGCCAGATGTATGACGTTGCAGTACAGGCTGCCATCGGCTCCAACATCGTGGCGCGTGAAAACATCAAGGCCTTGCGAAAGAACGTGCTCGCCAAGTGCTACGGCGGCGACATCTCCCGCAAGCGCAAGCTGCTGGAAAAGCAAAAGGCCGGCAAAAAACGCATGAAACAGGTCGGCACGGTTGAAATTCCGCAGGAAGCCTTTTTGGCGGTGCTGCGTGTGGGCGATAAATAACTTACAGAACCGGTGCTGCCGCCATGAACTTTGCCCTGATCCTTTTCGTCTTGCTGGTCGTCACCGGCGTCATCTGGGCCATCGACCATTTCTGGCTCAAGAAACACCGCGCCCCGGATGCCAGTGACCCTTGGTGGGTTGAATATGGCGCGAGCTTTTTTCCGGTCATCCTCGTCGTTTTCGGCCTGCGCTCCTTCCTGGTCGAGCCCTTCAAAATCCCTTCGGGATCCATGCTGCCCACGCTACTGGTGGGCGACTTTATCCTGGTCAACAAATTCACCTACGGCATACGTCTGCCCGTCCTCAACAAGAAAATCATCGAAATTGGCCAGCCGCAACGGGGCGACGTCATGGTTTTCCGTTACCCCGAAGATCCTTCGCTAGACTACATCAAACGCGTCGTCGGCATCCCCGGCGACAAGATTGCCTATCTGAACAAACGCCTGACCATCAACGGCACGGAAGTCCCCGTGCAGCCCGTCACGGATTTTCTCGACAAGGACAAGCTGATCTACACGCCGCGCTACCTCGAAAGGCTGGGCAATGTCAGCCACGAGGTTCTCATCGAACCAGAAAGCCCGGAAGCCCCGGCCTTCATCCGCCAGGTCAGCACCTTCCCCTTCCGCGATAATTGTCATTACAATGCCGCGGGCGTCATATGTGAAGTGCCTGCCGGCCACTACTTCATGATGGGCGACAACCGCGACAACTCCCGTGACAGCCGTTACTGGGGCTTCGTTCCGGATGAAAACATTGTCGGCCGCGCCTTTTTCATCTGGTTCAACTTCAGCGACCTGAAACGGCTTGGCTCCTTCAACTAAGCCCAGATGTTTTTTTTCCAACCCTTTCCGGAAAAAGGAATCACCGATGCGCTCGATGCAAAATCAAAAAGGGGTCAGCCTGCTGGGCCTGATCCTCGTTTCCCTGCTCATCATCATGGCTGCCCTGCTAGCCATGAAAGTAGCCCCGGAAATCATCGGTTATTACACCATTCAGGAAAACGTCAAGGCGACGGCGGCCGATCCCGAACTGAATGGTGCCAGCGTCCCGCAAATACGCGCTGCCTACCAGAAGCGCATGAACGTTGCCGACATTAAAGACATCGGCGCAGAAGATCTCGACATTACCAAGGAAGATGGAAAAATCGTCATTTCCTTCGAATACTCCAAGAAAATCCCCCTGTTCAAGAACGTCAGCCTGGTCATCGACTTCAAGGGCGGCAATGTAGCCTCTGCTTCCGGCAGCAGTTGAACGATGCAGTTCAGCAAGCCAGAACAGGTCGAACGCGCCCTGGGGTACACCTTTTCGGATCGTCGCCTGCTCGAACAGGCCCTGACTCACCGAAGCTATGGAACGCCCCATAACGAGCGGATCGAATTCCTGGGAGATGGCGTACTGAACTGCGTGGTGGCAGCTCAGCTTTTCACCCGCTTCCCGGCCCTGCGGGAGGGCGACCTCTCCCGCCTGCGCGCCAGTCTTGTCCGACAAGAATCGCTCGCTGAAGTAGCGCAAACCCTGGCACTGGGTGACCACCTCCGGCTGGGCGAAGGCGAACTCAAGAGCGGCGGGTTCCGCCGCCCGTCCATCCTTGCCGACGCGCTCGAAGCCCTGATAGGTGCGATTTACCTAGATGCCGGATTCCCCGCTGCCCAGGCCGTCGTGCTGCAACTTTTCCAGGCAAAATTCTCCGGCATCGACCCGGGCAATGCCCGCAAGGACCCCAAAACCGAACTGCAGGAACGGCTACAGGCCCGTCGTCTGGCCCTGCCACAATATGTACTGAAGGCAACCCGGGGGGACGCCCACGCACAGGAATTCGAGGTGGAATGCCAGATCACCGGCCTCGACATTTTCGCCAGCGGCACGGGGGTAAGCCGCCGCGCTGCCGAACAGGAGGCCGCAAAACAGGCCTGCCACCTGATGGACAAAGCCCGGCCATGACGAACGACACAAACACAGAAACTCTTTATCGCTGCGGCACACTGGCCATCGTCGGCCAGCCCAACGTCGGCAAATCCACCCTGCTCAACCGTCTGATCGGCCAGAAAATCAGCATCACCTCCCGAAAGCCCCAGACCACACGCCACCGCGTGACGGGGGTGCTGACGCGCGACCACCATCAATTCGTCTTTGTCGACACGCCGGGCTTCCAGACCCGCCACGGTGGCGCGCTCAACCGCGCCCTGAATCGCCAGGTCACCCAGGCACTGGCCGAAGTCGATGTCATCCTCTTCGTCATCGAAGCAGGCCGCTACACGGCGGCCGACCGCGCCATCCTCAAACTCCTGCCACCCGACCGCCCCACCCTGCTCCTCATCAACAAGATCGACCAGATCAAGGACAAGACGCAACTCCTCCCCTTCATCACACAGCTTCAAACCGACCACCCTTTTGCCGAAATCGTCCCGCTTTCCGCCCAGAATGGACAAGGCACCGAAGCATTGCTGAAAACAGTGGCAAGCTATCTCCCGGAGCAGCCTTTCTTCTTTGATGAAGACGACATTACCGACCGTAGCGAACGTTTTCTCGCCGCCGAACTCCTGCGCGAAAAACTCTTTCGCAATCTGGGCGACGAGCTTCCTTACGGCATGACCGTCGAAATCGAGCGTTTCGAACAAGAAGGGCAATTGCGCCGTATTTTCGCTGCCATCATCGTAGACAAGGCCCAGCACAAATCCATCGTCATCGGACGCAGTGGCGAAAAACTCAAGCTCATGTCCACGGACGCCCGTCACGACATGGAAAAACTCTTTGGCGGCAAGGTTTATCTGGAAACCTGGGTGAAGGTCAAAAGCGGCTGGGCCGACGACGAACGCGCGCTCAAAAGCCTCGGCTACGACTGACGTGACACACGCGACAAGCGCATGAGCAGCAAGCAGCGCATCGATGGCCAGCCAGCCTTTGTCCTGCACAGCCATCCCTACAGCGAAACCAGCCTGATCGTCGACATTTTTTCCCGCGATCATGGCCGTCTGCCGCTCCTGGCGCGGGGGGCTCGCCGCCCGCGTGCAGCCCTGCGTGGTGTGCTGCACGCCTTCCAGCCCCTGGAACTCGGCTGGTTCGGTGCTGGAGAAGTCCGCACCCTGGCCAAAGCCGACTGGATCGGCGGCATGCCGTTACTCGGTGGCCGTGCCCTCATGCTGGGCTATTACCTCAACGAACTGCTGCTGCGCCTCCTGCCCAGGGAAGATGCCCACCCCCGGCTCTTCGACCACTATGCCGCCACCCTGCAGGGCCTTTCCCGACCGCAATCCACAGAAGAAATGAATGCCCCCCGGCTACTACGCCGCTTTGAAAAACACCTGCTGGGCGAACTGGGCTATGGCCTGCAACTCGAACAAGAAACGCAGACCGGCCAGGCACTCCAGGCCGAAGGCCTCTATCATTACCGGCTCGAACACGGCCCCACCCCGCTGCACCAGTCTGCCGCCGCCCCATCTCCAGCCCTGCACGGCAAGACACTGCTGGATCTGGCAAATGATGACTACACCGACACGCGCACCCTGAGCGAAGCCAAACAGCTCATGCGAAGACTCATACAACACCATCTGGCCGGGCAATCCTTGCAATCGCGCCGGATATTCATGGAACTGCAGGAACTCTCATGACCACAGCCTCCCTCGCCCCCCGGCCACTCGACCTCGGCGTCAATATCGACCACATCGCCACCCTGCGCCAGGCGCGCGGCACGAGCTACCCCGACCCCATCCGCGCTGCCCTCCTGGCCGAACAGGCCGGTGCAGATGCCATCACCTTGCATCTGCGCGAAGACCGTCGGCACATTCAGGATCGCGACGTCGAAATCCTGCGGGAAAAGCTCACGACACGCATGAACCTCGAAGCAGCCATCACCGAAGAAATGCTCGCCTTCGCCTGCCGCATCCGCCCGCATGACGTCTGCCTCGTCCCGGAAAAACGGGAAGAACTCACCACCGAAGGTGGCCTGGACATCCTCTCCCGCCCGGCAGAAGTCGCCGCCGCCTGTGCCCGACTCACGGCAGCGGGTTCCCGCGTCTCCTTGTTCATCGACCCCGAGCCCGGGCAGCTCGACGCCGCGCGGGCCGCTGGCGCCACCGTCGTCGAACTCCACACGGGCCGCTATGCCGACGCCAGAACAGCCGCCGAACAACAACACGAACTCGAACGCATCGCCCAGGCAGCCATCTACGGCACAAACATCGGCCTCAAGGTCAATGCAGGCCATGGCCTCCACTTTGGCAACGTCCGGCCCATCGCCGCCCTGTCCCGGATTTCCGAGCTCAACATCGGCCACGCCCTCGTTGCCGATGCACTTTTCATGGGGTGGGAAAACGCCATTCGCACCATGAAACAAACCATGCAGGAAGCCCGCATCGGCACGCAAGCCGCCCACCCTGCCTGATTTGGGTAAAAATAATGCCTCTTTTCACGCACTATGGTAGTCTTTACGGCTTGTCCTCCTGGTGATGTCCCGATGAACGCAGCTCAACCCACCGCAGATGCCCTCTTTGACGAAACGCTCATCCGGCGTTTCGACGTCAACGGCCCGCGCTACACCTCCTATCCCACGGCCGACCGGTTCACAGACAACTTCGGCCCGTCCGATTACAAAAAATGGCTGGAACGACGCACCGTAGCCGGGACGAGCCGCCCCTTGTCGCTCTACATGCACCTGCCCTTTTGCAACACGATCTGCTACTACTGCGCCTGCAACAAAATCATCACCAAAGACCACGGCCGTTCCGCAAAATACCTGAAATACCTCGGCAAGGAGCTTGCCCTGCAGGCAGCCTCGCTCTCTGGCGAGCGTGACATCATCCAGCTCCACTGGGGCGGCGGCACACCCACCTTCCTCTCACACGACGAAATGCGCCATCTCATGGCCATGACGCGTGAGCACTTCAACTTCCTGCCTGAAGGCGAATACTCCATCGAAGTCGACCCGCGCAAGGTCGACGACGCCACCGTGCGCCTTCTGGGCGAACTGGGCTTCAACCGCATGAGTCTGGGTGTACAGGATTTCGAGCCCGCCGTGCAGCAGGCCGTCAACCGCATCCAGAGCGTCGAAGAAACCGAAGCCGTCATGGTCGCTGCCCGCGCCCATGGTTTTCAGTCCATCAGCGTCGACCTCATCTACGGCCTCCCGAAACAGGATCTGGACACTTTCGAACGCACCCTGGACACCGTCCTCCGTCTCGACCCGGACCGTCTATCGGTCTACAACTACGCCCACCTGCCCAATCTCGTCAAGCCGCAACGCCGCATCAACGAAGCCGAGCTTCCCTCCCCCGATGCCAAACTGAAAATTCTCCAGCGCGCCATCCGCAAGCTCAACGAAGCCGGCTACGTCTTTATCGGCATGGACCACTTCGCCAAGCCCGACGACGAACTCGCCATCGCCCAGAGACAAGGCCGTCTGCACCGCAATTTTCAGGGCTACTCCACCCACGCCGATGCCGACATGCTCTCCTTCGGCATCTCGGCCATCAGCAAGGTTGGCCCAAGCTATGGGCAAAACGTCAAAACGCTCGACGAATACTACGACCTGCTCGACCAGGGCACGCTCCCCGTCATGCGCGGCATCGAACTCACCCCGGACGATCTCCTGCGCCGCTCGATCATCCAGTCGCTCATGTGTCATTTCGAGCTGGGCTTCGCCGAAATCGAAGACGCCCACCGGATCGATTTCAACAGCTACTTCGCCCGGGAACTGGCCGATCTGCGGGAAATGCAAGAAGCAGGGCTGCTCACCATCACCGACCGGCGGCTCGTGATCGAACTGCGCGGGAGGCTCCTGGTACGCGCCATCGCCATGGCCTTCGACCGCCACCTGCAACAGGATCGCGCCCCCACGCGCTATTCCAAGGTCATCTAGGCCACCTGGCCGCCACCCTGGCCGCACCCCATGCCAGATTCCGGCGTATTCGCCCTCTTTCTCATCGGCCTTCTGGGCGGAACGCACTGCATCGCCATGTGCGGCGGCATCGTCAGCGCGCTCACCCTCCAGCAATCCACCACGCCCGCCCACCCCCCCTGGGCACTACAACTCAGCTACAACCTCGGGCGCATCGCCAGCTACACCCTGGCTGGCGCGCTCATGGGAGCCATCGGCAGCCTGGGCCTGCTGCTCAACCACGCCTTCCCTGTCCAGCTGATTCTCTATCTCCTGGCCAACCTGATGCTCATCGCACTAGGCGTCTACCTGATGGGCATGACCCGATCCCTTGCATTCATCGAACGCACCGGCCAGCACCTGTGGAAACACATCCAGCCACTTACCCGGCACTTCTCCCCCGCCCGGAAAATCACCCAGACCTTCCCGCTGGGCCTGCTATGGGGTTTTTTGCCCTGTGGCATGGTCTACAGCGCGCTATCCACTGCCCTGCTCTCCGGCAGCGCGACACGCGGAGCCAGCCTGATGCTGGCCTTTGGACTAGGAACCCTGCCCAATCTCCTGCTGGCCGGCCTGCTCCTGCACCGGCTACGAAAGCTGACGCAAAACCGCACCCTGCGTATCGTCTCCGGACTACTGATCCTAGGCTTTGGCGTTCACGGCCTGTTCAACGCTGCCACCCTCGAAAACAAACTCTGGAATGGCATCCTCTGCCTGACCTGACAAACCCACAACCCGTTCAACCTCAAAGGAGCCAACATGTCCCACGACCCCGCCGCCAGCCCGCAAGAAGACCCGCGCAGCTTCAAGAACGAATTCATGGAAATCATGCAAACCCTCACCCTGCCGATGTTCCACGAATTCGCCTCCGACGCGCGCGGCAACGGCTTTCCGGCAGACATGTCAGAAGGTCAGGACGAAAAAGGCAACCCCTACGCCCAGGTACGCTTCATTCTCAGCCGAAACGCCCAGCTGGACACCGATCCTGGCAACGAATGCAAACTGGTATTCAAGGGTCTGCTGGCCGAGGAAAAAATCGACATCCTCGCCGCCTACGACCAGCGGCCCGGCAAGGCAGCGGCCTATCACGAAAAACTGGAAATCCAGATGATGAATCAGGTCGCCCTGGAAGACCAGCTCACGGACTTCCTCTCTGCGGCCATGGCAGCCAGGAAGGAAGAAGCCATCCCGCCGCGCAAACGCGAAGAACGGCTCAATCCCGCCCCGGCAGCCCCCGCCGCACCGGCTTCAGACCAGCCCATCCCCATCGTCTGGAAAAAACGCGAGAAGAAATAAGGAAAACGCTGACTGACTCACCACCCTGGTGAATCAGTCAGCGCATCCCTTTCTCCTTGCCCGCTTACTCCCGGTCTTCCCGCAGCACCTTGGCCAGCAACGGCTTGATGACTTCCGGAACGAAGGGCTTGTCGCAAATACCGGACACGCCCAGTTCCTCCAGCCCCGCCAGACGATTCTGGTTCTGCTCGCTGGTCACCATCAGGATGGGGACAGAGTTCTGCCAGCTCTTGTTCCGGATATGCGAAACCAGAGCCTGACCGTCCATCTCCGGCATGTTGTAATCGGTAATCACCAGATCGACCAGTGTCGACTCCATGATCCGGACGGCCTCCAGGCCGTTTTCCGCCTCGATGAAATGCTTGACGCCCAGATTCTCGAAAACATGCCGCACATAATTGCGTGAAGTCTTGCTGTCATCGACGACCAGCACGTTGAGATCCTCCAGCTCCACATGCTCGCTGGAAAGGCTGTCATCCGTCAGCAGGTAATCGAGCGTCGTAGACAACACCTTCTTCAACTGACGGTCATTGAAAGGCTTGGGCAAAATCCCGCAAGCACCGGATTGACGCACAGGCTCCAGCACCTGGGGGCGCGTCTCGCTCGAAATCAGGATGAAAGCAACATCCGCCAGATCCGGATCATCCCGCATGGCATAAACCAGTTCCGTCCCGGACATATCGGGCAAATACAAGGCACTGATGACCACACTGGGCCGCGCCTGTTCCATTTCCCTGAGCACATCCAGCGCGGATTCAAAAATCTTGATACGCGCCACACCGACTGATTTCAGCTCACCCGCGATGAACTTCGCCTGCACCGCCGAAGGCTCGACGAGATAGACCGAAAGCGTATTGACCTGGGATAGTTTACCCACCACCGTCTCCGTCAAAAAAAACAGATTACCGAAACTGAATCTACCCCTTGATTGTAACTGCGGGTACAGCCATCGGCAAACGCAAACTGAAGCGCGCACCGCCCATTCCCGAAGCCTGAACCGACACCCGCCCGCCATAGGTTTCAGCCAGGGTACGCACGATATCCAGCCCCAGCCCGACACCGGGGCGACACTCGTCAAGCTGCACCCCGCGCACGAACATCCTCGCCCGGTCATCCTCCGGAATCCCCGGGCCATCATCGTCGACATGAATGCACAACTCCCCCGGGCCTTCCTGCCCCGTCGAAGCTTCCCGCACCACATCCACCACCACCTTCGAGACTGCCCATTTCCCCGCGTTATCGAGCAGATTTCCCAACAGTTCGTACAAATCCTGCATCTCGCCGCGAAACTCGGCTTCCTGGGCTCCGGAAGACAACTCGAAGGCCAGCCCACGCCCGGCATGCAAACGCTGCATGGTCTGCAACAAGGCGCGAACCGGCGGCAGGACAGGCGTTCGCAGCCCGCCCGATCTCGTTGCCGCAGCAGCCACCGCCCGGGCGCGCGACAAATGGTAATCCACCTGACGACTGGCAATCGCCGTTTGCTCGCGCACCAGCTGCGCCAGCCCACCTTCCTCACGATCCGCCGCATTGGCCAGGATCGTGAGCGGCGTTCGCAAGGCATGGGCCAGATTCCCCGCCTGTGTTCTCGCCCGCTGCACCATCTCCGTATTCTGCTGCAACACCCGGTTGAACTCCGTCACCAAAGGCTGCAGCTCCTGCGGAAAACTCCCCGTCAATTGCGCCGCCTGCCCCTCATGCACCTCCGCCAGACGCGAACGCAGCCAGCGCAGCGGGCGCAAAGCCAGCTGCAGCTGCACTACCACCCCCAGAGCCAGGCCCAGCGTCAGCACCCCCAAAGACAAAGCCAGCATGCGCGAAAACCGCTCCAGCGG
>CAZFPI010000027.1:24554-26196 GCA_964521075.1 uncultured Sterolibacterium sp. | reverse complement strand
ACTGGCCGACACCGATGGATTTCGGGTCGATCTTCACCAGCTCGGCCAGCGGGTCCTGCAAACGGCGAGCGATGGAGACAGCACCGCGCAACGAGACGTCGAGATCGGGAAACTCACGGGCTGCGAGTTCGGAAGCGGAATACACCGAAGCCCCAGCCTCCGAGACGACGATCTTGCTAATCTTTTGCTCGGGCAGCAGTTTCAGCAAATCACCGGCAAGCTTGTCGGTCTCGCGTGAGGCCGTGCCATTGCCGATGCTGATGAGATCGACGCGGTGTTTCTTCGCCAGCTGCGCCAGCGTGGAGAGCGCGCCATCCCAGTCGCGGCGCGGCTCGTGCGGATAGACAGTGGCCGTGTCGAGCAGCTTGCCGGTGGCATCGACGACAGCAACCTTCACTCCCGTGCGGATGCCAGGATCAAGCCCCATGGTCGCACGCGGCCCGGCAGGAGCAGCGAGCAGAAGATCGTGCAGATTGCGCGCAAAGACGTGGATCGCTTCGACCTCGGCGCGTTCGCGCAGAGCGTTCATCAATTCGAGTTCGAGGTGCAAGGAAATTTTCACCATCCACGCCCAGCGCGCCGTCTCCAGCAGCCAGCGATCTGCCGGGCGTTTTTCGTCACGAATACCGAAGCGCGCTGCCACACGACGTTCGCAAGGGCTTGGCAATGGCGGATCCTGCAACTCGTCCGGCATCTTGAGGGCCAGACGCAGCACATCTTCGTTACGGCCACGGAACAAGGCCAGCGCACGATGAGAAGGAATTTCCCGGATGGCCTCGGAATAAGAGAAATAGTCGCGGAATTTTGCCCCGGCCTCCTCCTTGCCATCGACCACGGCTGCCACAATAATGCCTTCGTCATTCATGCGTTCGCGCAGCTCACCCAGCAAGGCAGCATCTTCGGCAAAACGCTCCATCAATATCTGACGCGCGCCGTCGAGCGCGCCTTTGGTGTCGGCCACGCCCTTGTCGGCGTCTATGTATTTCGCCGCTTCGACCTCCGGCGTCAATGCCGGGTCATCCAGCAGCGCGTCGGCCAGCGGCGTGAGGCCCGCCTCCCGGGCAATCTGCGCCTTGGTGCGACGTTTCTGCTTATAGGGCAGGTAAAGATCTTCGAGGCGTTGTTTCGTGTCGGCATCGAGAATTTCGCTGTGCAGCCCGGGCGTGAGCTTGCCCTGCTCCTCGATGCTGGCAATCACCGCCACGCGCCGTTCTTCCAGCTCACGCAGATAGCCCAGCCGTTCTTCGAGCAGCCGCATCTGCGTGTCGTCGAGCCCGCCGGTGGCTTCCTTGCGGTAACGGGAAATGAAAGGGACGGTGGCCCCTTCATCGAGCAAGGCGATAGCGGCAGCAATTTGCTGTGGGCGGGCGGCAAGTTCGGCGGCAAGGCGTTCGGGAATGGGTGGCAGCATGAGGCAGGATTCCGGATTGTCGAGAGTTGTTCAAACGAGGGCGCGAACCATACCGGAGCAGATTGTGAAGATCAAGCCGCAGGGCAATTTCGGGCATCGTAAAAACTGTGATTTCCCTTCAGTGCGATAATCTCGCCTTCGCTGTTTTGGAGCCTGTCATGATTGCCCTGCTTGAAGCCCGCCAGTCCGGTTTGCTTGCGCGATCACAGTGGCTGCCGAATCTGGTTGCCG
>CAZFPI010000027.1:0-24513 GCA_964521075.1 uncultured Sterolibacterium sp. | reverse complement strand
TGGCCTTTGCCATCGCCTCCGGCGCGCGGCCGGAACAAGGAATTTACACCGCCGTCATCGCTGGTGCGATGGTGTCGATGCTAGGCGGCAGCCGGATGCAGATCGCAGGCCCCACCGGAGCCTTCATCGCCATTCTGGCGGGCATTACGGCCAAATACGGGGTCGCCGGCCTGCAGATCGCGACGCTCATGGCGGGAATGATCCTGGTGCTGATGGGGCTGGCTCGCCTGGGCGGCGTCATCCGTTTCATCCCCGCGCCAGTGATCGTCGGATTCACTTCGGGGATTGGCGTCATCATCTTTGTAAGTCAATGGCATGATTTCTTTGGGCTACCCCAGGTGGGTGGCGAACATTTTTACGAAAAGCTCTGGCATCTGCTTCAGGTGTTGCCGGAATTCCATCCCGCCACGCTGATGCTGGCCCTGGGCAGCCTGACCCTGACTCTTTGGGGGCCGCGCATTCCGGGGCTCTCGCGCGTCCCTGGCCCGCTAATCGCCATGCTGGCGATCACTTTGCTGCAGGCCGGCCTGCAATTTCCCGGTGTCGCCACCATCGGTTCAACCTTCGGCAGCCTGCCATCGGGCCTGCCCGCATTCGTCGTGCCGGATCTGAGTTTGTCGAACTCACTGAAACTGGTAGGCCCGGCATTCACCATTGCCATGCTGGGTGCCATCGAATCGCTGCTTTCCGCCGTGGTCGCTGACGGCATGGCAGGCACACGCCACGATGCCAACCAGGAGCTGATCGGCCAGGGGCTGGCCAATATGACGACTCCCCTGTTTGGCGGTTTTGCGGCAACGGGAGCCATCGCACGCACCGCCACCAACATTCGCAACGGTGCTACCGGGCCGCTGGCAGGCATCGTTCATGCTGCGACACTCCTGGCAATACTCCTGTTTCTCGCGCCGCTGGCCGCCTACATTCCCCTGGCGGCACTGGCTGCAATCCTTTTTGTCGTGGCCTGGAACATGAGCGAGCTCCACCGCTTCGCGCATATCCTCAAACACGCGCCGACAGCGGATCGGCTGATTCTTGTCATGACTTTTCTGCTGACCGTTTTCGTTGATCTGGTCGTCGCGGTCAATGTCGGCGTGATTCTGGCGATATTGCACTTTCTGCGCCGCATGTCCGAAACCGTCGACACGCATTCGCTGGACGAACAGACAGTAAATGCCGAGCTGGCGCAACATGGCTTGCCCTCCATACCGAAAAACATGCTTGTCTACGAAATCAGCGGGCCCATGTTCTTCGGGGCGGTCGAAAACTTTGAGCAGGCCCTGGTGCAGACGCATACCCTGCCGGAAACACTCATCATTCGTCTGCGTTCCGTGCCCTTTATCGACATGACTGGCTTGCAGGTTCTGGCCGACGTGATTACCCAGCTGGGCAAAAAGGGGGTTCGGATTGTGTTGTGCGAAGCCAATCCACGGGTTTTGTCCAAGCTGGAAAATATCGGTCTTGTTCAGGCCGGAGAAACGCCGACACAAGCTGCGACCAAGTATTTTCAGGATTTTGCCAATGCCGTGCGACAAGGCCTTGTCTGAATCCCGCCTGATTTGCCTGGTCTTCCGGACGTACCCCCCCCGGACGACGCTATGCCATAGTATTTCTCGGGGCAGTCAGTGTTTCAGCACATAAGGCCTCATCGAGCGATTCCTGATCCATGAGCCCCATCTCCAGCACCAGCTCGGCCACACCCCGGCCAGTACGCAAGGCTTCCTGGGCAACGCGGGTGGCGTTCTCGTAACCAATGTACGGATTGAGTGCCGTTGCCAGTCCGGCTGAAGTCCGCACCCGCTCGGCGAGCAATGAGGTGTTGGCCGTGATGCCTGTGACGCAGTTGCGCGAAAGAGTGCGGCAACCAGCAGCAAGGTACTGGATGCTGCGAAAGAGGCTATGGGCAATGATGGGCTCGAAGGCATTGAGCTGGAGCTGGCCGGCTTCCGAGGCCATGGAAATGGTGACGTCATTACCGATGACTTCAAAGGCAATCTGATTCACGACTTCCGGAATGATGGGGTTGACCTTGCCTGGCATGATGCTGGAACCCGCCGCGCGGGGCGGCAGGTGGATTTCGTTGAACCCGGCTTGCGGGCCGCTGGAAAGCAGACGGAGATCATTACAGGTTTTGGAGAGCTTGCAGGCGATGCGTTTCAACACGCCGGAGAGCTGAACAAACGCGCCGGTATCCTGGGTTGCTTCGATCAGGTTTTCCGCCGAAACCAGCGGCAAGCCGGTAATCTCGGCCAGGTGTCGCACCGCCAGCTGCGCGTAACGGATATCGGTATTGATCCCCGTACCAATGGCCGTAGCCCCCAGATTGATTTCGCGAATCAGGCTGATGGCTTCGCCCAGACGTGATTCGTCCTCCCCCAGCATGACGGCATAGGTTGAAAACTCCTGCCCGAGTGTCATGGGCACGGCGTCCTGGAGCTGGGTTCGGCCCAGTTTGAGTATGTCGCGAAACTCGTGGGCCTTGCCGGAAAAAGCCAGGCGAAGCTCGGCCATGGCGTCGAGCAATTCCCGGATGGCAAAACAGGCTGCAACACACAGGGCCGTGGGGTACACGTCATTGGTGCTTTGCGCCATATTGACGTGGTTGATTGGGTGCAGCCGCGCGTAGTCACCCCGGGGGGCGTCGAGCAGTTCGAGTGCGCGGTTGCAGATCACCTCGTTGGCATTCATGTTCGTCGATGTGCCCGCACCGCCCTGAATGACATCGACGACAAACTGCTCGTGCAACGCGCCCCGGGCAATTTCCTGGCAGGCCGCGATAATTGCCCTCGCCCGTTCGTCGTCGAGTTCGCCCAAGTCCCGATTAGCCTGCGCGGCGGCCTGTTTGACCAGAGCCAGGGCGCGTACCAGATCGGGGTAGCTGCCAATGGTTTTGCCAGTGATCGGGAAGTTTTCGAGGGCGCGCAGTGTATGGATGCCCCAGTAAGCCCCGGCGGGAATTTCACGTTCGCCGAGCAGATCGTGTTCGATACGATGGGTACGCATGATGATGCTCTCCTTCGTGCAGGATGCACTGGCGGGTGGGCAAAGGATAGCACCACAGCCCTGAAATACGCCCGTGTACAATCCTGCGTTTCGGCATTTCGATATTTTTCCGCTTCAGGGCTACGGGCAATTTCATGGAATTTCTTCTGTTTGGTTTGACCTTGCTAGGTGTCATGCTCCTGCATCGGTACGCTTTTTATGTCGCACTCAGCGGCCTGATGGCCATTACTTCCTACAAGCTTGCCTTTACAGGGTTTCGGCAGGGTGCCGGCATGGCCGGTTTGATGTCGCATCTGGGTCATGAATGGGTCATCCTCGCTAATCTTCTCGGGCTTTTGCTAGGATTTGAACTGCTCTCCCGCCACTTCGAAAAAAGCCGTTTGCCGGTATTGCTGCCCCGGTTTCTTCCTGCAGGCTGGCCCGGTGCTTTCGCTCTGCTGGTATCGGTATTCATCCTGTCGGCCTTTCTCGACAACATCGCAGCCGCCCTGATCGGTGGGGCGATGGCACATCAACTATTCAAAGCACGGGTTCACATCGGCTATCTGGCAGCCATCGTCGCCGCCTCGAATGCCGGTGGCTCAGGCAGTGTGCTGGGCGATACCACGACAACCATGATGTGGCTCGATGGCGTGAGCCCGCTGGATGTACTCCACGCCTACGTCGCCGCAGGTGTCGCCTTGCTGATTTTCGGTGTAATCGCCGCGCGCCAGCAGCACGCCCATGAGCCCATTCTCCGCACGGCGCATGCCCATACGCATCTGGACTGGTCACGTCTGGGCATCGTGCTGGCCATTCTGGTGGCGGCGGTAGTCACCAATATCCTGATCAATGGCCCGTTCAAGGCACAGGCCGATCATTTTCCTTTTCTTGCCGCTACGGTCTGGTCTGTCATCCTTCTGACATCCCGCCTGCGCCGTCCGGACTGGGAAGTTTTACCTCAAACACTAATGGGTGCAATGTTCCTGCTCTTCCTCGTCACTTCGGCATCCATGATGCCTGTCGAACATCTGCCTGCAGCCTCATGGCAGACCGCACTCGGGCTAGGCTTTGTTTCCGCCATTTTTGACAACATCCCACTGACGGCACTGGCACTCAAACAGGGTGGCTACGACTGGGGGATTCTGGCCTATGCAGTCGGATTTGGCGGCTCGATGCTGTGGTTCGGCTCATCGTCAGGAGTGGCCTTATCCAACATGTTTCCGGAAGCAAAATCCGCAGGGTTATGGCTGCGGCATGGCTGGCATGTCGTGCTGGCTTACATCATCGGCTTTTTTGTTCTGCTGGCCACCCTGGGCTGGCAAGCACATGAACCGCACAAGCCGCACCCTGCCACACCTGCTGCACCTGCCACGGTATCTACAGCATCTACAGCGAGCCCGGGGCAATGACAATGAAAGCCGTCATCCTTTTTGCCCATGGTGCAAGACACCCGGCGTGGGCGAAACCGATTCATGCCATTGAACAATCCATGCAGAAAAAATCCCCGGCAACACGGGTAATCTGCGCGTTTCTGGAATTCATCGAACCGACATTGCCACAAGCCATTGATACACTGGTATCAGAAGGCATTTCCGAAATTGCTGTCGTACCGGTTTTCATGGCGCAAACCGGACACACCCAACGCGACTTGCCGGTGTTGCTTAATGCGGCGCGCAGCCGCCACCCTGGGCTGACGCTCCATGTCGGCGCGCCCGTCGGAGAAATCGGCTCTGTTGTGGATGCCATGGCGGAATATGCCTTGAGCGTTCAAGGACGCGCGGATCAATTCGTCACCCCGGCGAAAGCTCCCGAGGAAAATGCACCGGGGTGATGATTCAGGAAAAAGGAAAATCCTGCCAGCTCAGAACTTCATGCTCCATGAAACACCGGCGGCGACTTCGTTATTGCCGGAAATGTTTTGCGCGTCGCGGCGAACCGTTGCCTGCACACTGAGCTTCTGATCGCCTTTCAGCGGTGAATCATAAGCCAGGCGATAGTTCGTCTCGCTGCCGTCCGGCGCAATCCCTACCCACTGCGTCGTGCGTACCGCCGCCCCCGTGGCATCCACACCATCCAGGGCAACGGCCACCTGACCACTGCTGACTCTCAGGGGTTTAACGACAGATGCGCTGAGATGGTCACCCTTGCCAAGGACATTCCTGCTGGTAAAGGCCACGCCCCAGGAACGGGAATGAATGTCCGAAGTATCCGCAATCAGGCCGGCGGCATTCCCCCCCCGGGTTGTGGCGAAGTTGGCTTCCGCCAGCAGCTTGCTGTCCTCACCCAGATGGACGGCTGCAGCCAGACCAACACTGACGGTGTGATTGCTCTCGCCCATGCTGAGGGCAGAACGGGTGTCGTAGGCATTACCCAACAGGCTGTGATTTTCGTTGAGCACACCGACACTGCCCCCCACGGTGAGATGTTCATCCAGACGGTGAGCGATGCCGACACTCAGATGAGAGCCCCTGGCCGTGGAAAGCTCCGGGCTCAGGGACGGCACTGCCTGACTGGCAGGCTGTGCCGTGCTGCTCCAGGAAACAGCCACCCGGGTATCGTCGTCAAGCTGTGTGCCATAGGCGAACATGGCTCCGCCCCTGGCTGCACCGGCAAGATTGGCCACCCCCATTTCGGCGGATGAGCGGGCAAGGTCGTCATCGCCATAAAGAGCCCGGGCCTGGGAATACTGTACGGACTGGCCATAGCCCAGTGCCGTCGTCGTACCGTGCTTGTCCGTCAACATGGCGTACCCGAGGCGTTTATCCTGAGGGCTTTCCGTGTTAACCCCGAAATGCCCCAGGGATTCTGCCGGGTTGGCCTGCCCGGCTTCCATGTAGGCAACTTCCGAACCATCCATCAGCTTGGCTGTTTTAGGTGCGGCAAAGAGCTTGCCAGGCAAGGCAGACAGCGCGGAAACCGCTGCGGGTGATTTGACGAGGCCGGAAAGATAGGAAGAAATCATGCTTGAGGCGGAAACGGTCTTGCCATCAGCCTGCTTGACCATGATCGTATCCAGCGACTGGATCATCGAGGTCACCGTATCCTGCACACCCGGTTTGGCCGTCGCCGTCGCCGTCGCCGTCGTCGCGCCCGAACCTGAAGCCGCTGGTGCGGGTTTTGGCTGGGTCATTTCGATGTAGCTGGTGGCCAGTTCCGTGATATTGCCGGACAAAGCATTCTTGCTGGCATCGACGAGTGCGCTGTTTTTGGTCAGGAGCCCCTTGCCCAGATCCACCGCGTTCGTCGCCAGCTTGCCCAGGCTGGCCTGTACTTTGTCCGTAACACCGGGGAGCAGTGTGCCGAAAACGTCTTTCACATAAGCATTGGCGCGGCTGGCTGCCTGATCCATCGTGGCCCTGGCAGCCGCAATCGACGAGGCATTGCCACCTTTCATTGCCTGTTCATAATTCGCGGTAGCCGTACGCAGCGCGTTGTTATTTGCCGTGATGGTCGAAGAAGAAAGATTGTTAAGCTTGTCGGTAGCTGTTTTCAGGGCCACGCCATCGGCACTGAGTTTGGCGATATTGGCCGTCAACGATGCCTGATACATCAGATTCAGCACGGCACTGTTGCTGCCTGCAGAATTCTTCTGGATGTTCATCACATCCTGCAAAGCCTTCCCAAGGTTGCCCTGCAGACTGGCTGTCGCCGCGTTGACTGCACGCTGGCTGGCCTGAATGTCGGCAGACAGACTTGAACCCGAAGCCGGGATGACAGTGCCAGATGCAGTCGTGCTTGCCGTAGCCGCCAGTGCCGGGGCCGATTGAAGCATCAAACCGGCAATGGAGGCCGCAACAAGCTTCTTTGCCAGACAAAAGGCTTCCTTCAGCCGATGCTTCTGGACGGCACTCAAACCAAAGAATTCCGCACCACAGCTTACCTGGCCGGACTCCTCACGTTGCCAGACGATACGCGCCTGAAGATCGATCGGCTCGATACGCGTCGGCTGGCCGATTTCCTCGATGGGCAGCAGCAGGCTTAGATTCAGGGGGCGATCAGCCTCCACGGGGCGTTGCAAGGCCAGACGCACACCACTCAGGCTGAAATCCAGCGAATGGGCAACCTGCGAAGAACCGCCCTCCTGACGCGCTTCCGTCAGGATGACGTGATCGACACGCGGGGTCTGGCGTTTCTCGTTATTTCCGTTGGCCGGGTTGGCGGATGTCATGGAAGTCATGCGCGTATCCTTTTTCAGGTGGCAAAAAAGAAAGGGCGTGCTCAGATGCATCCGTCTGACGGCGGGAGAGCAGGGAAACCCTGAACCTGTCCCGTCGGCGGCCCGGCTGGCATGTTCCGAAGAAGTTAGCCCCGCAGCTTTGCGTCGCTGATTTTCACCAGCTTTGCCCTTATGTTTTCCGGAATCTAACCGGGCTTTTTGAAAAACGCAACAGCTTTTACGGAAATTTTTACGCGCACCGCGCAAGGCGTAGTAGCGATCAGCACATCTGCCCAATCCCGCCTGTCGGCATCGAACAGCATGGGCGTCGTATAATGGCCGGTCTGATTTTCCGGTGTTTTATCTTGCATCCCGTCATCCGCTGGTTTCTCTATTTCCTGATGCTGCTGGCTGGCGGAGCTCTCGCTGCCGCTGCTTTGCTGGGCACGATGGTCGTTCTGGCCTACCCGCAACTCCCCTCACTCGAAGTATTGACGGACTACCGCCCCAAGGTTCCGCTACGCGTCTATACCGCCGACGGCGCGCTGATTGGCGAATTTGGTGAGGAAAGACGCAATGTCGCCCTGCTGAAAGACGTCCCCGAGGTCATGAAACAGGCCATTCTCGCGGCAGAAGATGAACGTTTCTATCAACATGGGGGGATCGACACCCTGGGGGTTTTACGGGCGGCTTATTCAAACTTCGTCGGCGGTGGCAAGCGTCAGGGGGCGTCGACCATCACCATGCAGGTCGCACGGAATTTTTTCCTGAGCAGCGAAAAAACACTCTCGCGCAAGCTCTATGAAGCCTTGCTGGCCTTCAAGATCGAACACAATCTTTCCAAGGACGAAATTCTCCAGCTCTATATCAACCAGATTTACCTCGGGCAACGTGCCTACGGCTTTTCTTCAGCGGCCCAGATTTACTTCGGCAAGCCGCTCAAGGACATCAGCATCGCCGAGGCCGCCATGCTGGCCGGCCTGCCCAAAGCCCCTTCCGCCTATAACCCGGTGGCCAATCCGAAACGCGCCAGGCTGCGCCAGATGTATGTGCTCCGGCGCATGAACGAACTGGGCTGGATCAATACCGCCCAGCTGGCCGAAGCCCAGCAGGCTCCCATGAACGTCAAACGTGACAGCAACGATTTCGGCGTGCACGCTGAATATGTTGCTGAAATGGCACGCCAGATTGCCGCCGAGCAGTTTCCTGGCGAAATCTATTCCCGTGGGCTCAAGATCATCACCACCATCACACGCGCCGAGCAGGAGGCTGCCTATGCCAGCCTTCGCAAGGGCATCATGGATTACGACCGCCGCCATGGTTATCGGGGCGCGGAAGCCTATGCGGATATTGCCGGAGTGGCAGACCAGGATGAGCATCTGGAAGACGCCCTGACCGACCACGAAGATTCCGATGATCTGCTGGCCGCCGTCGTTCTGGATGCCAGGCCATCCACCGTCCGTGCCTACCTTCGCGGAGGAGAAATCATCACCCTCAACGGAGAAGGCCTGAAATTCGCAGCGCGCATGCTCGACGACAAGGCTCCGCCCAACAAACGGCTCAGACGCGGAGCCATCATCCGTGTCACCCGGGATGCAGGCAAACACTGGCAGATCACCCAACTCCCCGAGGTTGAAGCAGCATTCGTCGCGGCCAGCCCGATCGACGGTGCGATACGCGCGCTGGTGGGCGGGTTTGATTTCAACCGCAACAAGTTCAACCACGTCACGCAGGCCTGGCGTCAGCCAGGCTCCAGCTTCAAGCCTTTCATCTACTCCGCCGCCTTTGAAAAAGGCTACGCGCCCACCTCCATCGTCCCGGATGAGCCGCTGACCATTGCCGCCGCCGAAACCGGCAGCCAGGCCTGGAGCCCGAGGAATTACGATGGCAAATACGAAGGGCCGATGTCATTGCGGACTGCCCTGGCGAAATCGAAAAACATGGTGTCGATCCGTCTGCTGAAATCGATTGGAGCGCAGTACGCGCAGGACTACATCACCCGCTTTGGCTTTGATGCAGACAAGCACCCGCCCTACCTGAGCAGGCTCTGTCACCCCCTGGCAGCAGCTCACCGCATATTCCGTTTTCGCCAATGAAGGCTACAGAATCACGCCCTTCATCGTCCGCCAGATTCTCGACGACAAAAATGAAGTCCTGGCAGAGACAAAACCGGCTGTCGCGGGAGACGAAGAACTTCGTGTCATCGATGCGCGCAATGCCTTCCTGATGGACAGCATGTTGCACGATGTTGTCCGCCGCGGCACAGCAACGAAAGCTCTCTCCCTGAAGCGTAGCGACCTGCCCGGCAAGCCGGGAACCACCACCGACTATGTCGATGCCTGGTTTTGGGGCTACCAGCCCACCGTCGTGGGCATCGCCTGGATAGGCTTTGACCAGCCCAAAAAACTGGGCAGTGGCGAAACGGGGGGGGCGGCAGCACTCCCCATCTGGATCGGCTTCATGCAAAAAGCCCTTCAAGGCGTCTCGGAAAGCTACATGGAAGCCCCCGAAGGCCTGGTTTCCATCCATGCGGCCGACGCCTCTGGCAAAGGCCGGGCTACCGATTACGTCTATAAGGAACACCTGCCGGACGCCGATGAAATCTCGGCGGCCAACACGGCGGAAGAGCCCACGGCATCCACCGGCGCGCCGGATGAAGCCCCGGCCCCAACACCTGCGACAGAAACCCGACCTGCCAGGAAGAACTGAACCTGGCTTATTCGAGGGCAACTCTCTCCCCGGACTGCTCGCTCATGCAACGCGACAAGGCCGCCATCAACTCAACACCGTCCCGCGTTCCCACCCAGCGTTTTGCCTGCCCATCCTCACATCTGAAATGAAAGCCTCCCGATCTGGCCGCCACCCAGATTTCCCGGGCAGCCGCGTGGCGGTTGATGACAATCTTTCCTCCGCCCCCGGGAAAATCGATCTCGATGATGCCGCCGGGCAAAAGTTCATAATCAACGTCCAGAGAACAACTTTCCAGAGCCTGCTCGATGTATGCCAGCATTGCATCGGCCTGCCCGTTGAATTCACGCTCATCCATCCTGTTCTTCCCCCCACACTCTCATCCAATACATACACATGCAAGACACATTGACTCGCGCAAAGGGTCTGCCATACCGGCCAATGCTCACCCTTGCCACACTCACATTCGCCCTCACGCTCTCCGCCTGCGGAACGAAAACACCGCTGATGCTCCCTGCCGGAGCACCAACCCCGCCGCTCCTGGGAACCAGCCCTGCCCCCTCGCCTTCGACCAGGCAAACGGCTCCTGCCTCCCACCCTGTTTCCGGGGCGAAAGATGATAGCAGCACCACCGGACAATAACACCATGACCTCGACCAGCTTCCACTATCACCAGCAACAACTTTGCGTTGAATCCGTACCACTGGAGGAAATCGCTGAAAAATTTGGCACCCCCTGTTACGTCTACTCGCGCTCCGCCCTGGTGACTGCCTACGAAAACTACCGCCGCGCGCTGAAAGACGAGCACGATACCCTGATCTGCTACGCTGCAAAAGCCAATTCCAGCCTGGCCATTCTCAACCTGTTCGCCCGTCTTGGCGCGGGCTTCGACATCGTTTCGGGCGGCGAGCTCAGCCGCGTTCTGGCGGCAGGCGGCGATCCGGCCAAAGTGGTTTTCTCCGGTGTTGGCAAATCCCGGGAAGAAATCAGCCTGGCCTTGCAAAAGGGCATACACTGCTTCAATGTCGAATCAGCCAGCGAGCTAGCGCGCCTGAATGAAATCGCCGGGCAACTCGGGCGCAAGGCTCCCGTTTCGCTGCGCGTCAATCCCGACGTCGACCCCAAAACCCACCCCTATATCTCGACGGGCCTCAAGAACAACAAATTCGGCGTCCCTTTCGATGATGCCCTGTCGCTCTATCGCCAGGCGCATTCCCTCCCCCACCTGCAGATACGCGGTATCGACTGCCATATCGGCTCACAACTGCTCGACCCTGCCCCGGCAGCCGAAGCCGCGCGAAAAATCCTGGAATTGGCAGACAAGCTCGCCGCAGAAGGCATCACACTGGATCACATCGACCTGGGCGGCGGGCTAGGCATCCAATACCATCACCACCCCGGCCAGGAAGAAGACGCCCCTGCCCCGGACACTTATTACAAGGAAATTCTTGGGCTGCTCAAAGGCCGTTCCGAGAAACTCATCGTTGAACCCGGCCGATCGCTGGTTGGCAATGCCGGTGTGCTGCTCACGCGCGTGGAAGTGCTCAAGCCCGGCCAGGAACGCAATTTCGCCATCATCGATGCCGCCATGAACGACCTGATGCGCCCGGCACTCTACGACGCCTGGCATGACATCCTGCCCGTCACACCGCGCACAGACACGGAGGAGCGTCGCTACGAAATCGTCGGCCCCGTTTGCGAGAGCGGGGATTTTCTCGGCCACGACCGCCCCCTCGCCCTGCGCGAGGGAGACTTGCTGGCCATTCTGTCTGCGGGTGCTTATGGCATGGCCATGAGTTCCAACTACAACACCCGCCCCCGTGCGGCTGAAGTGATGGTCGATGGCGACAAGTACCACCTCATCCGGAAACGTGAAGAAATCGCCCAGATATTTGAAAACGAAAGCCTGCTGCCGTAGCCCAGGCAGATCAATGCATATGATGTGAATGTGAATGTGGCTGTTGTGCGCTGCCGGAAGCAGTCTGTCCAGACAGATCTCGCACCGCAGCCACCACATCCATCGTTTCCTCATGGCCGGCCCGGTCTCTGAACCGCAAGGCCAAGGGCACACTCTCCCCCGGGTGCAAAACGCGCTTCAGACCAAGCAACATGATGTGATAGCTCCCCGGACGCAGGGCAACCGGGCGGCCAGCAGGAAGCTCAAGACGCTCCATCGGACGCATTTTCATCACACCGTTATCCAGCACCATCTCATGCAGACTGGCAGACTGCGCCAAGGGGCTCGACACGCCCACCAGTGCCCCGCCCCCCCGGGAGTTCAGCCCGACATACGCAGCAGAAGCCGTCTGCCCCGCCACGGTTTCCCGAACCCATGCCCCTGTGGCGACCACATCACCCGCCAATGACGGCATCGCCAGCCAGACCGATAACAAACCAATCCCGGTTCTCCATCCCATACGTTGTCATCCTCCACTCTTCCTTGATTTTCTACCGCAGCACAGCGGACATTATCCCGATGCCGCCGGTTTGACTCCAGCCTCACATGAAAACTCCAGCCTGCTGCTAGACTGCCATTTCGCCCAAGCATGCTGGCCCGCTCCTTCCGGCTTCCCGTGCTTTTAACGCCTTCGTATGCCTTCGTATGAATTAAATCCGATGAACAACGATACGCCTGATCTCTTCGATTCCCTGAACAACGACTCATCAAATCACGCCAATCCGCCCGCGCCGCCCGCATTGCCGGAAACACTGGGTGAAGACGCTGCACCACTCGATCACTTTGCCGAGCGGGCCTATCTGGCTTATGCCATGTCGGTTGTCCGCAGCCGTGCCCTGCCGCAGGTCGAAGATGGCCAAAAGCCGGTGCAGCGGCGCATCCTCTACGCCATGCACGAGATGCGCTTGAACGCGACGGCCAAGCATGTCAAATCTGCCCGTGTCGTCGGGGATGTACTGGGCAAGCTGCACCCGCACGGCGACTCCTCGGTATATGACGCCATGGTACGCATTGCCCAGGATTTCAGCCTGCGTTATCCGCTGGCGGATGGCCAGGGAAATTTTGGCTCGCGCGATGGAGATGGCGCGGCAGCCATGCGCTACACGGAAATCCGCCTGACGCCCATCGCTGAACTTTTGCTGGGCGAACTCGGACAAGGGACGGTGGATTTCCGCCCGAATTACGATGGCAGCTTTGAAGAGCCCGTGTTGCTGCCAGCGCGTCTGCCCTTCACCCTGCTCAACGGTGCTTCCGGCATTGCGGTCGGCATGGCGACGGAAATTCCACCGCACAATCTCAACGAAGTGGCCCGTGCAACCATTCATCTGATCCGCCACCCCGAAGCCGACATTAACGATCTGCTGCAACACATCCAGGGGCCGGATTTTCCCGGTGGCGGACAAATCATTTCCGCCCCACAGCTCATCCGGGACGCTTACGAAACCGGCCGTGGCAGCTTGCGGCTACGGGCCCGCTGGCGCGTCGAGGAAATGGCACGCGGCCAATGGCGGGTCATCGTCAATGAGCTGCCACACAATGTCTCTGTCGCGCAGATCATGGCAGAAATCGAACTGCTCACCAACCCGCAGCCCCGGGCCGGGAAGAAAGACATCACCCAGGAGCAGAAAAATCTCAAGGCGGCCGTACTGGCCATGCTCGATGTCGCGCGCGATGAATCCAGCGAGGCAGAAAGTGTGCGCCTGATCCTGGAACCCCGATCCTCACGCACGCCTGTCGCCGATTTCATGGCCGTGTTGCTAGCCAATACCTCGCTGGAAACTTCGGCACAGATCAATCTGACCATGATGGGGCGTGACGGCAACCCGCAGCAGAAAAACCTGCGCCAGATTCTCGGAGAGTGGGTGGATTTCCGCTACGCCACGGTCGAGCGGCGTACCCGTTTCCGGCTCGATGAAGTTGAACGGCGCATCCATATCCTGCAAGGACGCATGATCGTCTTTTTACGGATTGAAGAGGTCATTCGCGTCATCCGCGAGGCCGAGGATCCAAAACAGGATTTGATGGCAAGCTTCGGCCTGACAGAAATCCAGGCCGAAGACATTCTCGAAATCCGCCTGCGCCAGCTCGCCCGCCTGGAAGGCATCCGGATAGAAAAGGAACTGGGCGAGCTGTACCTGGAGCGCAGCACCTTGCAAAACCTGCTCGACAACCGAAGTGCCATGACGCGCGCCATCATCAAGGAGATTGAAGGAGATACCGCAAAATTCGGCGATGCCCGACGCACCCTCGTTGAAGCCGACATATCGGCCACTCTTTCGCGCAACGACCTGAAAACCAGCGTTCCCGATGAACCGGTCACGGTCATCCTTTCCAAAGCAGGCTGGCTGCGATCGCGCCAGGGACACGGCATCGACCGCGAAAGCATCAGCTACAAAACCGGCGACGAAAGTTTTGTCGTCATCGAAACACGAACGACCTGGCCGCTCATCATTCTCGACACGCAAGGCCGCGCCTACACCATTCCGGTGTCCGCCATTCCCGGTGGCAAAGGGGATGGCGTACCACTGGCTACCCTCATCGACCTGCAAGAGGGCGGAAAGCGGGCACAAGCCATTTCTGCCGCACCCGAGACACAATTTCTTTTCGCCAACAGCGGTGGCTACGGTTTTATCGCCAGCCTCACGGACCTGGCCAGCCGTATCAAGGCCGGCAAGGCTTTCATGAGTCTGGAAAACGGCGAAACCCCGCTACCCCCTGTCCGCCTGCCCGCCAGCGACGCCAGCCACATCTGGGCTGCCAGCAGCAGTGGCCGGCTTCTGGTGTTCGAGGCCTCAGAAATGAAGGTGCTAGCCAAGGGACGCGGGGTCATGCTGCAAAGCCAGGAAACGGGCAACACGCTGGTTTCCTGCGGTTACTGCAACGGCCAGGCGGCGACACTAAATTGCCGGGAACGCAACAAGACGGCTCCTCTGACACTCTCCGGCGAAGCACTGGCAAAACACATCGGCCAGCGTGGCCGCAAGGGTAGTGCCTTGCCCGGAAAGAAGTTGCCCGTCCAGGGAAGCCCTGGTTAAAGGGGAATCATCGTTCCGGAGAAAATACCGCCGGGAAAATCAGGCATGAGGAACACAGAATACGGCTGTCAATCCCCGCCGATCACCCCGGCCTGATTGACAGCCCGGTTCCCCTGCCCGACGGCCACGGCATTGGTGTCGCTGGTATTGGCGTCGATGCGGGTATTCCCCTTGATCTGGACGCCGCCGCCCGCCGTCGATGCACCCGATGCACCACTACGCCCGGCCCCCCCCTTGCCTGCCTCGGACATCGGGGTGATGCGCGGTGTGGCATCGGCATTGGCGACAAAGGCCCGTTCTCCCTCGGAAACGGAATAGCTACCGCTCTTGTTGTCGAGGGAAATCTCACCGTGCATCACAGCCACATGCAGGCCATTATCGACCTGCGCCGTGTACTCCGTGCCCCGGATGCCAATCGTGGCCGAAGGCGTCGTAACAGCATAGCTGCTGCGCCGCAGCTTGCCGATCATGCCGCTGATGGTACGAAAACCGCCCTTGAGCAGGCTGAAAAAGCCGGTTTCATTTCCATCCGGCTTGCCGTTAGGGGCGAGAACATAGGCGTACTCATCAATACGAAAGTGTGTTTCCGGCCGTAGCGAAACCTGCGAGCCATCCGTAAAACGAATATCTGCCCGACCATCCCTGGCAGTAAACACGGTATCGCCGGAATAAAGCATGGAGCCCTTTTGCAGCACACGCGATTGCCCATCTGCCGAAATGGCACTGACCCCCCCCGCCGAAGTGAGCAGCACTCCGGCATGACCTGCCGCCAACGCCAGCTGTGCGGTAAAAAAGAACGCACAGAAAAACAGGAACAGGCTTCGTTTGAACAGATTTGTCGGGGTCATGGTGACAGGGCACTCTTCGAAAAGTGGTGGGGTGGCAGGCTTCGGTATGGCCCATCCGTCAAGAGGAGTCAATGCGAACACCGTCCGGCATTGTAGGCATTGTACCGCCGCACTCTCCGGGGAGAAAAGCAAATCCGGATCAGATGAATCCGGATCATTCGCCTGCAGCCGAAAATGGGGAAATGAGAAAATGAGAAAATGACGACGGGGACCGAAGTCCCCGCCGGCTTTTCTTTGGTTACAAGGCTAAAGCGGCCTCGGCATAGGCCTTAAGCGGCCAGTGCGAAACGCTCATCGTTGGCGTTTGTGGATTTGCGCGAATTACGTTCGTCGCCTTTCGGGTTGCCTGCTCACCTTCGCCCGCCCTGTCGAAGCCAATACACCCCCACCGAAGAACACATTTGCATCCGATGCTCTTGGGTGGAGGTGAGGGGAGTCGAACCCCTGTCCAGAACGCCTCCAGATTGCCGGAATTACAACCATGGGGCGATTATGGGTGCGACCGCCCGGAATTTCAAGGGGTTTGAAAATCCTGTTCATCAGCTTCGCCACGGCACGGTATCATTCCTGCTTTTTCCGGTTTTCCATTTCATGTCCGCCATCCAGTTTGTTCTAGCCGATCATGGCGACGATGCCTATGTCGCTCTTTGCGATCTACTCAAATTGACAGGTATCGCCAGTAGCGGCGGTCAGGGCAAATTAATGGTGGCCGCCGGCGAAGTGACGGTCGATGGCCAGGCCGAGTCGCGCAAACGGGCGAAAATCCGTGCGGGGCAACTCGTCGAATGCCTCGGGCAGCGTATCCTCGTCGCCCCAAAAGAGGGCGTGTGATATGGCGATCCAGTGGTATCCAGGGCATATGACCCAGGCACGCCGCAAGGCTGCCGAAACGATGGCGCAGACGGATGTCGTCATCGAAGTAGTCGATGCGCGCATTCCCGAAGCCAGTTGCAATCCGATGATTCATGAGCTACGCCGCCATCGTCAGCGGCCTTGCCTGAAACTGCTCAACAAGGCTGACTTGGCAGACCCCGTGGCAACGCGGGCCTGGCTGGATTATTTCAATGCCCAGGAAAATACCCGGGCGGTAGCCATTTCCTGCAAAAAACCCGGGGAGGCAACACGCGTTCCCTCACTGTGCCAGTCTCTGGCTCCTCACCGCGACGACAATCTCAAGCCCTTGCGGATGATGATTATGGGCATCCCCAATGTCGGAAAATCCACCTTGCTCAATGCACTGACAAAACGCCGGGTGGCGGCCGTCGGAGATGAACCGGCGGTAACGAAATCCCAGCAGCGCATTGAACTCAGCCCCCGACAGATCATCGTCGATACCCCGGGCATGCTGTGGCCAAAAATCGAACATGAAACGGATGGTCTGATGCTGGCGGCCAGCCATGCAGTGGGACGCAATGCCGTGATCGACGAAGATGTCGCGGAATTCCTTGCAGGCATTCTTCTGGAACGCTATCCGCAGGCTATCGCCGGACGTTATCGCATCGACACAAAAGGCATGGATGCCGTCGATGTCGTGGAAGCCATCGCCCGAAAACGCGGCTGTGTCACGCGCGGACGCGGCGGCGAGCTCGATCTGGAAAAGGCCGCGATGATTTTTCTGACGGATTATCGCGATGGCCTGCTCGGACGCATCAGTCTGGAGACGCCCGGCAGCCGTCAAACCATGCTGGCGAGAGAGGCTGAAAGAAAACAGGAAGAGGCAGCCAATGTAGCCAATGCCGCCACTGATGACACCAGCAATACGGCCCCCCCTGCCCTGGAAGAAGACGAGGATCGCGTATAAAACTTACGCAGTTGCTTCCGCAGGTGTTTTTGCGTCGATATTCATGGCATGAATATCGTCTTTCATCATTTCGCCCAATGCAGCGTAAACCATGCGGTGACGGGCAATCGGCAGCTTGCCTTCGAATTGCGCCGAAACGATTCGCATGCTGAAGTGGCTTCCGTCCTCACGAAAACCGCCATGCCCCAGATGCTGGTGACTGTCATCCCGAATTTCCAGGGATTGCGGCTCGAGCACGGCCAGGCGACTCTGCATGATTTCGATTTTGCTCATGACAACTCCGGTCAGGATGATTCAGGTTCCGTCATTTCGGAAAAACCTGTTTGAAAGGACGCACCCAGCGGTTTTTGAAAACGCCGGCAGCAACATAGGGGTCGGCAGCCAGCCAGGCTTCTGCTTCAATTTGCGAGGCGAATTCGGCAACGATCAGGCTACCTGAGAAGCCGGCCGGGCCGGGGTCAGCAGCATCGATACCCGGCAACGGGCCCGCAAGAATGAGACGCCCCTGGTCGTACAAGGATTGCAGGCGCGCGAGGTGCTCCGTACGCACCGACAGGCGTTTTTCCAGGCTGTGCTCGATATCTTCACCGTAAAGCGCGTAGAGCATTTCACTTTTCCTCCATGTATTTGGACAGAAAAAACCCCTGCCCCAGGATGAAGGCAAACATGAGTCCGAGTGTGCCAAACAGTTTGAAACTCACCCAGGTATCTGTGGAAAGCCCCAGGCCAAAGGCGATCAAGAGATTGAGTCCGCCCATCAGGAGAAAAAAGAATACCCAGGCCAGATTGAGTCGCTTCCAGAGAAATTCTGGCAACTGCATCTGCGCTTCCAGCATCTGGCGAATCAGGTTCTTGCCAAAGCCAGCCGCCGATACGGCAAGGATGACGGCGAACAGCCAGTAGAGCACCGTAGGCTTCCACTTGATGAAGGTCTCGTCGTGGAACACCAGAGTCAGCCCGCCAAAGAAGGCGACGAGTACCAGGCTGACCCACAGCATTTTGTCGACCTTGCCATGACGCATCCAGACCCAGGCAATTTGCAGTGCGGTGGCAAGGATGACGACCAGGGTCGCTACAAGGATGGGGGCCTGCGTCGCTCCGATCGCCTGTCCTATCCCCAACGGGCCCAGTACTTGGACGATAAAATCGACGGCCGCCTGCGGCTTGCTCTCGGAAAGTTTGTAGGAGAGGAAGAACAGGATGACGGGAAAGAGGTCGAAAAAAATTTTCATGGCCGCGATTATACAATTGTTGAGCGAATTACTCAGGTTACAACAGGAGAGGCCGGGCCGGGCTTTTCCGGGCGTCCATGCAAAAAGCCGTATCCAGACTGACGCACACCGGGATCAATGCAGATGGTGCGGCAGCATTTCTGCCTGATCCTCTGGCAATTCGGCATGCTCCGGCTCGCCCTCAGGATTTGGATAAAGCGGTGCACCGCAATCGTCACAGTACTCAACAGGTAGCCGGTGGTCTATCTGAATGATGTCTTCAATACCTGCCTCACGCAGTACGGCTTCAATCTGCGCCGGAGTATCTGCATTCTCGTCTTCCTCATCAATCAAGGCCCAAACGACGCCGTGAATCACCTGCTGGCTGTTTTTCGGGGTAAAACCAATACGGTATTCCTCGAGTTCCCTGTCGTAGAACGGCGCGATGATCGCGCGCAATTCTCTGGCGGCAAGATTGAGCGTCGCGCCCAGGAAGGCCACCGAAGCACGCACGGAGTATGGACGCGAAAGCCGGTCGGCCTGACGACAGGCCGCATGATAGGACTGAGGCAACAGCAATTCGCTGACACACCCGGTCAAAAGCGGGCGCAAAACTTCCCCGGCCTGCCGCGACCAGCGCTGCAAAACTTCATCGCGCCCGCCGGGAAGATCATCTTCCTGCCAACGAAACAGGGCGGCTCCCGGTGTCACGGCGGCAACCCCCAGAATGTGACGCGTATCAGAAATAAAACTGGCGGTTTCCGGCATTTGTCCCGGGTCGATGTGCAAATCACGTTCGTGCAATGCACATTCGCCCAGCCTGCGTGTCAAGGATGCAGCCTCGCAATAGCCACCGGGCAATTGATCCGGGCTATACAGGAAGTCGGCCAGGGCAATACGTACGCCCCCGGCAAAAACATGCGCCTGCAAATGGGCGCGCAAATTGGCCAGAATGGCAGCAGAAACCGGCCCCGACGGGATGCCATAGCGCGACCAGGAGAGCAAGGGGGCGTCAAACAACACCATTTCCGTGCTCCGGTTCTCTCCGGCTTTGGTTGCGAGACGATGCGGGTGAGTCTCGCTGCGCGCCTCGACCATTTCAATCAGTACCTCGTAGGCACGATCCCGGACGGCATAAAGATGATCGAGGGCAGCAATCAGCACAGATTCATCCCCGTCTTCCAGAAGGCGATCAATCAACGCGGCCAGGCGCATCTCCCAATGGGCATCTTCACTGCGACAGCAGGACGCCCCCAATCCGCCTGCCAATCGGACAAGCTGTTCAAAATCCGGGCCGGGACGCGAAGAACGGGTCGAGCGTGTGCGTTTCATTCGAGGCGCATTCAGTATGTCGAACCGGTCATTTTACCACTCACCACGGCGTAAAAATTATTCACGCGCAAAGGGGTTTCATTGGTAACATCGCGCCTTTCGCAACGGTGGCAGGATACGATGTTCGGACGTTTTATGCCCATGGAGGGCAAGTTTTTCGAGTTATTCAATGCTCACGCCGAGCAGGTAGTTGCTGGCGGACGCGAGCTGGCCACCCTGATGAGCCGTCTCGGGGATACCCTGCAAACTGCCGATGAACACGCCAAGGTCATCGACACCATCGAAACACGGGCAGACCACATCACGCACGAAACCGTGATGCTGCTGCACCGGACATTTATCACCCCTTTCGATCGCGACAGCATCCATCATCTGATCTCGAACATGGATGACATTCTGGATATGATCCAGGACGTCGCCGAATCGCTGGTGCTCTACGACATCCGGTCGATCACCCCGGAAGCCCGGCAACTGGCAGACATCTGCCAATCCTGCTGCGAGCGGGTCAAGTCGGTCGTCGAGTTGTTGCACAACATGGAGCATGCCCAGACGATTTTGAAGGCCTGCCGCGAAATCGACCGGCTCGAATCTGATGCGGACCGGGTGATGCGTTCAGCCATTTCACGCCTGTTCCGCGAAGAACCCGACATGCGCCAGGTCATCAAACTTAAGTCTCTCTACGAGCTTCTGGAAACTGTGACGGATCGCTGCAACGATGTGGCCAACATCATCGAGGGTATCGTTCTGGAAAACTCCTGAGCCCCGCCCCTCCCCTTTCCGTTCTCCTCCCATCACCTCCATTCCTGATCGGTCGCCATGCATACGCTGGACATAGGCCTCTGGGTGGTTATCGTACTGGTTTCGCTGGCCTTGCTGTTCGACTTCATGAACGGCTTCCACGATGCGGCCAACTCGATTGCCACCGTCGTTTCAACAGGCGTTCTTAAACCCCACCAAGCCGTGGGATTCGCCGCTTTTTTCAATGTACTTGCCCTGTTTGTTTTTCAGCTTCATGTCGCAGGCACAATAGGCAAAGGAACCATCGACCCGGCCATTGTCGATCACTACGTCATTTTCGGCGCATTGATCGGAGCCATCTCATGGAACCTGATTACATGGTACTTCGGCATACCATCGAGTTCGTCGCACGCACTGATCGGTGGTCTGGTCGGGGCTGGTGCGGCCAAAGCCGGCCCGGGAGCCCTGGTCTGGTCAGGGGTAGGAAAGACTGTGGCCTTCATCCTGATTTCGCCGCTACTGGGCTTCCTCCTCGGCTCACTGCTGATGCTGGCAGTTTCGTGGATATTTTTTCACTCCACCCCGCGCCGTGTCGACCGCTGGTTCCGACGCCTGCAACTGTTTTCAGCCTCGCTCTACAGCCTGGGGCACGGTGGCAACGATGCCCAGAAAACCATGGGCATCATCTGGATGCTCCTCATTGCCGGAGGCTACACCGCCAGCAACGACCCCATCCCGACCTGGGTCATCCTCTGCTGCTATCTGGCCATGGGCTGCGGCACTCTCTTCGGCGGCTGGCGTATCGTCAAGACCATGGGGCAGAAAATCACAAAACTCAAGCCGGTCGGTGGTTTCTGCGCCGAAAGCGGCGGAGCCATGACCTTGTTTCTGGCGACAACACTGGGCATTCCGGTATCAACGACGCACACCATCACGGGGGCCATTGTCGGAGTGGGCTCAACCAACGGTGTCAGCAATGTACGCTGGGGAGTGGCAGGCACGATCGTATGGGCCTGGCTACTGACCATCCCCTGCAGCGCGCTGATCGCCGCCATCGCCTGGTGGCTCGGACGTCAGGTACTGTAAAAAACCGTAAAACCGCAAGAAACCGCCTGACTCAATTCTCAATTTTTCAATTCGACTGCAGTAACAACCCGCTGAGCGATTTCCCCCAGAACAATGCAATGACACCCGCCGTGGCGAGATAGGGGCCAAAAGGAATGGGGGTATTCCGGCCGTGGCGTGTAAAGACAATCAAGGAAATCCCAACGACGGCCCCGACCACGGAAGACAGCAGAATGGTCATCGGCAGCATCTGCCAGCCAAACCAGGCACCAATGGCCGCCAGCAGTTTGAAATCGCCATATCCCATGCCTTCCTTGCCCGTCGCCAGTTTGAAGCCCCAATAAACACTCCAGAGTGCCAGATAACCGGCCATGGCACCGATGACGGCACTTTTCAGATCGACAAACTGCCCACCAAGATTAAAGACCAGCCCAAGCCATAACAAAGGCAGGGTAATGTCATCCGGCAAGAGTTGGGTATCGAAATCGATGAAGGTTAGCGCGATCATGGCCCAGACAAAGAGCAAGGCTCCCAGCCCGGCCAGCGTATAGCCAAAACGCCAGCCGACATAGGCAGAAAGCAGGCCGCAAAGAGCCTCGATCAACGGATAGCGTGGAGAAATCGATGCCTGGCACCCTCGGCAACGACCACGCAACACCAGCCAGCTGAGCACGGGAATATTCTCCAGTGCGCCAATTGCATGGCCACACTTCGGACAACGCGACCGTGGCACAGCAAGATTGAATCGCTCAGGCACAGGCAATGTTTCGCCCCGCAGATCAGCGCATTGCGCCTCCCACTCGCGTTGCATCATCACAGGCAAGCGATAGATGACGACATTGAGGAAGCTGCCAACCATTAAGCCCAACAATAGACAAACCACCGCCATGTAGAGTGGGTTAGCAAGAAATTCAGAAAAGTTGATCATGACAAGAGAATTTCTGCAGAAAAAATGATATTAGCTGGCCACCGCCCCCAGCTTGAAGATGGGAAGATACAAAGCCACAACCATGCCACCAATCAAAGTGCCGAGAACCACCATGATCATGGGCTCCATCAGGCTGGACAAGGCCTCGACGGCATCATCCACTTCCGCCTCGAAGAAATCGGCAACCTTGCTGAGCATGCCATCCAGCTGACCGGACTCTTCGCCGATCGAGACCATCTGGATAACCATGGTAGGAAAAAGATTCGTGTTCTGCATGGCCACGGTCAGATTCTGGCCGGTGCTGACTTCTCCCTTGATAGCCATGGTTCCCATGAAATAGACGTGGTTACCCGAAGCACCAGCCACGGAATCCAGTGCTTCCACAAGCGGCACCCCGGCAGCGAACATGGTGGACAAGGTGCGAGTCCAGCGTGCAATGGTTGCCTTCCTCACCAGGGGCCCGAAAACAGGAAGTCTCAACATCAGCTTATCCATGGCAATCTGCAAGGGCTTCGATCTTTTCCATGCCTGCAGGAAAGAATAGATACCGCCGCCAAGAATGCCAAAAATGAGATACCAATACTCGACAAAACCATCCGAGATACTGATGAGTACCAGGGTTGGCACAGGCAAATCAGCACCGAAACCCGCAAAAACAGATTTGAACTGCGGAATCACGAAAATCATGATGACCGCAACAATGATGAAAGCGACGACGATAATGGAAATCGGGTAGAACAGGGCCGATTTGATCTTGGCCTTGATCGCCTGGATTTTCTCCTTGTAGGTTGCCAGGCGATCGAGCAGAGAGTCCAAAATACCCGCCTGCTCACCAGCCCCAACCAGGTTACAGAACAAGGCATCAAAATACAGAGGGTACTTCCGGAAGGCTTGATTGAGACTGGTACCTGTTTCAACATCGGTACGGATGTCGTTGAGCAGTTTTCCAACGGCCGGATTGCTATTGCCCTTGCCGACAATATCAAAAGCCTGCAGGAGAGGAACCCCTGCCTTCATCATTGTCGCCAGCTGACGGGTAAACAGGGTGATATCTTTGTCTGTGACCGTACCCAGTTTCCCGAGCTTTTGTTGCTTGATTTTGGTAACCAGAACTCCCTGGCGTCGTAAAGTCGTACGCACCAGAGTTTCACCACCGGCTCGCATCTCACCGCGCACAAGCTTGCCGGTCTTGTCCTTCCCCTCCCAGAGGAAGCTATATTCCTTGACTTTTTTTTCAGTAGCCATCTGTGCATTTTCCTCTGGTCTTGCCACCCGACATTTCCGCCGGACGGATACAGCCTTGCTTGCGATCAAGCACGGACAGTTCACAACTGCCGGATTTCCGGACTCCTTCAAACATTTGGCGGACTGGAGAAAGACAAGAAACCCCAGTCGATCACGCAGCCTCGCCACGAGTCTGGGGCTGCGTGCCCTGTCAGTTCTTCACTCCCGAACATGATGAACGCGAATCACAGTGCAGGCTCAAAAAAATCTATCCAACCATCCCGACACTCCGATGCCAGATTATTCTGGTTGCGTAATCAGGAGCCGAAACAGTGGTGGATTTTGGCGCAAAAAAATGACGCTGGCTATAGTTTTCGTGGCAAGCCTGACATCTTCCGCATTTTTTTGGCTCGAAGGCAACATTCGCCACGGGATTCAGAGCATAAAAAACAAGAGGGCTACCAAAACGGTAGCCCTCTTGTTTTTAAATTTGGTAGGCCGTGTAGGGATCGAACCTACGACCAACGGATTAAGAGTCCGCTGCTCTA
>CAZFPI010000026.1:17318-26564 GCA_964521075.1 uncultured Sterolibacterium sp. | reverse complement strand
GAAGCTTTCGAACTGTTCGAATCCCTGCTGCAATCCGTGCGCGTCGAAGTCACCCGCATGCTGACAACAGTGGAGATTCGCTCGGAAGAACAGATCGAGGAAGCCGAAGCCCCGCCTCAACTCGAAAATGTGCAATACCACCATGCCGACTACGACGAAGCCCTGGGCAATGCAGACAGCGGCGAAGCTGCCCGCCAGCCGGAAGTGCGTCTCGTCGACAAGATCGGCCGAAACGACCTGTGCCCCTGCGGCTCTGGCAAAAAATACAAGCACTGCCACGGCAAGCTGAGCTGAGAAATCAACACGCCCCGTGAATCCCCCCCTTATCACCCTCCTGGCGGAAGCCGGGAGGGTGAAAATCCCGGGGCACGCCTGACAACCGCGCACGGCATCACATGTACCCCACACTGACCGAAGACGGCGACACACGCGACGCCGTCCTGATCCTCGACCAGACGCAGTTGCCCACCCGGGTGCGGCAGTTACGACTGGCTTCGCTCGCTGATGCGGCACACGCCATTCGCGTCATGCAGGTGCGTGGCGCGCCCCTGATCGGGGCCACTGCCGCCTATGGTGTTGCGCTCGGTCTGGCGCAGTCTGCGGACGATGCAACACTCGAAAACGTGCTGGCCACCCTGGCCGCCACCCGCCCTACCGCCGTCAACCTGCACTGGGCACTGGCCCGCATGCAAGCGCAGCTGGCCCCCCTGCCGCCACAGCTTCGTCGCGAAGCCGCCTGGCATGAGGCCCGTGCCATCGCGGCAGAAGATGCCGGGGCCAATGCCGCCATCGGGCAACATGGCCGCTCGCTGATTGAAGCCCTGCCACCCCGCCACGATACCCTTCATCTCATGACCCATTGCAATGCCGGATGGCTTGCCACGGTTGAACACGGAACGGCACTGGCCCCGATCTACGCGGCCCATGCCGCCGGTATCCGCCTGCATGTCTGGGTCAGCGAAACACGGCCCCGCAACCAGGGGCTGCTGACAGCCTGGGAGCTGGCGGAAAGCCATGTACCGCACACCCTGATTGCCGACAACGCAGCCGGTCTCCTGATGATGCAGGGCAAGGTCGACATGGTGATCGTGGGGGCTGACCGCATTGCCGCCAATGGCGACACCGCAAACAAGGTCGGAACTTACCTCAAGGCTCTCGCCGCGCGGGCGCACGACATCCCCTTCTACGTCGCCGCACCCCGATCCACCATCGACTTTGCCTGCCCTGACGGCGCGTCGATCCCCATCGAAGAGCGCGATGCCCGCGAACTGGGTGTCGATGAAAAGACCCCCGTCGCCAACCCTGCCTTCGACCTCACCCCTGCCACCCTGATTACCGGCATCATTACCGAATCCGGAATTTTCAGGCCGGAAGAACTCCGGGCAAAGCTGGCCCCATGAACCTGCAGCTGGCAGAGCAAGTCGTTGCCACGGCGCGGGCCATGAATGCCTCTGGCATCAACCGTGGCTCGGCTGGCAACGTCAGCGTCCGCACCGAAACCGGTGATGGTTTTCTGGTCACCCCCACCGGCATGGATTACGTCGGGATGCAGCCTGCCGACATTGTGCCGATGACGCTGGCAGGCCAATGGCAAGGAACGCGCAAGCCATCTTCCGAATGGCGATTCCACCGCGATATTTATCTCGCCCGGCCGGAGTTCGGCGCGGTGATCCACACCCATTCGCCCTTCGCCACCGCACTGGCCTGCCAAAGACTCGACATTCCGCCGTTTCACTACATGATCGCCCGTTTCGGCGGCAAGGATATCCGCTGTGCGGATTACGCGACCTTCGGCAGCCAGGAGCTTTCCGGGGCGGCACTTCTTGCCTTGAAAGACCGCCGTGCCTGCCTGCTGGCGCACCACGGCATGATTGTCTGCGGAAAAGATACCGGGCAGGCCCTGGCTCTGGCCATCGAATTCGAAGCCCTTTGCGAGCAATACTGGCGCGTCTTGCAGATCGGCACACCGAAACTGCTGGATGACGAAGAAATGGCGCGGGTACTGGAAAAATTCGCGACTTACGGCCAGCAGTGAATCAATCGCCGCTGGCCCGTTTTCCCTTCTTCTTCACGCCACGCCCTGACGCAACCCCGGCAGCTGTTCCCATCCAGCGGGAAAGATAGACACCCGTGTGGCTACCTGTGCTCACAGCATTGGCAGCGACATCCTCCGGCGTCCCCGTTGCGATGATGCGCCCGCCACCATCGCCTCCCTCCGGGCCGAGGTCGATTAGCCAGTCGGCCGTCTTGATGACATCAAGGTTGTGCTCGATGACGACGATGCTGTTGCCATGATCGCGCAGCCGATGCAGCACCCCCAGAAGGAGCTCGATATCCGCGAAATGCAGGCCCGTAGTCGGCTCATCGAGGATGTAGAGCGTGCGGCCCGTATCGCGTTTGGATAATTCCAGTGAGAGCTTGACCCGCTGCGCCTCGCCGCCAGAAAGTGTCGTGGCACTCTGGCCCAGCGTGATGTAGGAAAGCCCGACATCCATCAGCGTTTGCAGCTTTCTTGCGATGACGGGAACCGCGTCGAAAAACTCGCGCGCAGCTTCAACGGTCATGCCGAGAATGTCGTGAATGGTTTTATCCTTGTAGCGGATTTCCAGTGTTTCACGGTTATAGCGTTTGCCATGGCAGATATCGCAGGGCACGAAAATATCGGGCAGAAAATGCATCTCGACCTTGATGAGGCCGTCGCCCTGGCAAGCCTCGCAACGCCCGCCCTTGACATTGAAGCTGAAGCGGCCCGGCCCGTAGCCGCGCTCCCGTGACTGAGGCACACCGGCGAACAGCTCGCGGATGGGGGTGAGCACACCGGTGTATGTCGCTGGGTTGGATCGCGGTGTACGACCAATGGGAGCCTGATCGACATTGATGACCTTGTCGAAAAACTCCAGGCCATGGATAGCCTCATGCGCGGCAGGAGTCAGCGTCGATCCGTAGAGATGATGCGCGGCAGCGGCATAGAGGGTGTCATTGATGAGCGTCGACTTCCCCGAACCAGAAACCCCGGTGATGCAGGTAAACAGGCCGACAGGCAAGGACAGCGTGACATGCTTCAGATTATTTCCGGAAGCCCCTTCGATACGTAATGCCCGTTCAGCTTTTGGCGGAGTCCGGTGTCCGGGCACGGCGATTTTTCGCCGCCCGGAAAGATAGGCTCCGGTAGCCGAATCCGGATGCGCGGCCACTTCGGCAGGGGTGCCACTGGCAACGACCTGCCCGCCATGCTCCCCCGCACCCGGCCCCATATCGACGACATGATCCGCCGTCTCGATGGCTTCCTGGTCATGCTCGACGACGATCACCGTATTACCTAGATCACGCAGATGAATCAAGGTGTCGATGAGACGGGTGTTGTCGCGCTGGTGCAGGCCGATCGACGGTTCGTCAAGAACGTACATGACGCCAGTCAGGCCCGATCCGATCTGCGAAGCCAGGCGGATACGCTGGGCTTCGCCACCAGAGAGCGTTTCTGCCGAGCGGTCGAGCGAGAGGTAATCCAGGCCGACATTGATGAGAAAAGACAGGCGGCTGGCAATTTCACGGATGATTTTTTCGGCAACCTGCGCCTTGTGCCCCGTCAGTTTCAGCTCGTCAAAAAAAGCCCGGCAACGCGCAAGCGACAAGCCGGACAACGCCGCCAGCGGCTGGCCGCCAACAAAGACGTGACGCGCTTCCCGGCGCAGACGTGTACCCTCACATTCCGGACAAGGCTTGCTATTGAAGTATTTGGCCAACTCTTCCCGAACCATGGGCGAATCGGTTTCGCGATAACGCCGTTCAAAATTTTTCAGGATGCCCTCGAAAGGATGGCTACGTTCGAAGCGGCTTCCCTTTTCGTTGAGATACTGAAAACGGATGTTTTCCTCGCCCGAGCCGTCCAGTACCAGGCGGCAGATGTTGTCAGGCAAGGAGTCAAAAGGCTGCTCGATGTCGAATCCATAATGTCGCGCCAGGCTTTCGAGCATCTGAAAATAAAACTGGTTTCGCCGATCCCAGCCCCGGATGGCCCCGGCCGCCAGAGAGAGGTGCGGATAGGCGACGATGCGAGCTTCGTCGAAAAACTGGATCACCCCCAGGCCATCACACCCCGGGCAGGCCCCCATTGGGTTATTGAACGAAAACAGGCGCGGCTCCAGCTCCTGCAGGGCGTAATTGCACACCGGGCAGGCAAAGCGGGAGGAGAAAAGATGCTCCTTGCCCGAGTCCATTTCCAGCGCGATGACCCGCCCCCCGGCGTGAGCCAGAGCCGTCTCGAAAGACTCGGCCAGACGCCCACGCTGGTCAGCCCGTATCTTGAGGCGATCCACCACGACATCGACGCTGTGTTTCTGGTTCTTCGCCAGTTTTGGCAAGGCATCCATCTCATGGATCTGGCCGTCGATACGCAGGCGGACAAAACCCCGGGCACGCAATTCGCCAAAAAGTTCGGCCTGCTCTCCCTTGCGATTAGCCACCACGGGGGCCAGGATCATAAGCTTGCTGTCTTCGGGCAGGGCGAGGACGTGATCAACCATCTGCGCGATGCTCTGCGCTTCGAGTGGCTGGTCGTGCTCGGGGCAATGCGGCGTCCCCGCGCGGGCGTAGAGCAAGCGCAGGTAATCGTGAATTTCGGTCACGGTGCCAACGGTCGAGCGGGGGTTGTGCGATGTGGCCTTCTGCTCGATGGAAATAGCCGGAGACAAGCCCTCGATCAGATCGACATCCGGCTTTTCCATCAACTGCAAAAACTGGCGCGCATAAGCCGAGAGCGATTCGACATAGCGACGCTGCCCTTCCGCATAAAGCGTGTCGAACGCCAGCGAGGACTTTCCCGAACCGGAAAGCCCGGTGATGACAGTCAGTTTGTTTCGCGGCAGATCGAGGCTGACATTCTTCAGATTGTGCGTCCGGGCACCGCGTATCTTGAGCAAATCCATGATGCAAAAAGGGAATTCCCAAAGGCAAGGGGCTGCTAATATACGCAATTCTTCAGGCGCAAACCATGTTTGCACGCCCTGGCCCTCTCCTGATTCTGGATCATGATCTCCCCTGTTGATCGCATGTCCGCGACAGAAATGCGTGCGACGGTTTCACTCGCGCTGGTCTTCGCGCTACGCATGTTCGGCATGTTCTCCATCCTGCCGGTGCTGGCCCTGTACGCACAGGGCATGCCAGGCGGTGACAGCCCTTTCCTGATCGGCGTAGCCCTGGGCATCGACGGCCTGGCGCAAGCCTTCTTGCAAATCCCCTTCGGCCTGCTCTCCGACCGCTATGGCCGGAAACGCATGATCTACATCGGCCTGGCCCTTTTCGCGCTGGGCAGCTTCATCGCAGCAGGCGCGCACGACATCCACATCATCATTCTGGGCAGACTGGTACAGGGAACAGGGGCCGTGGCGGCAGCCATCATTGCACTCACCGCCGACCTCACACGTGACGAACACCGCGCCAAAGGCATGGCCGTAATCGGCATGAGCATCGGAGCCACCTTCGGCGCATCCCTGGCTCTCGGGCCTGTTCTCAACGAATGGATCGGCGTACCCGGCATTTTCGCCTTGACAGGGGTGCTGGCCATCGCGGCCATGGCCGTGATTCGCTGGCTCGTGCCCACGCCGCAGATCAGCCGCGTTCATGCCGATGCCGAAACCATCCCCGGCCAGATGAGTGCCGTGCTGTCTAACCCCGAGCTGCAGCGACTCAACTTCGGAATATTCAGTCTGCATGCCGCCATGCGAGGACTGTTCGTCGTCGTACCGCTGGTGCTGGCGGCCTCGATGCCGCTTGCCGAACACTGGAAAGTCTATCTGCCCATCATGGCGATTTCTTTCTTTGCCGCCGTACCTGCCATCATCCTCGCTGAAAAACATGGCCGAATGAAAGTCGTATTCTGCAGTGCTGTCGCCCTGCTATGCCTGTCTACCCTACTGACCGCCGTCTTCATCACCCATTTTGCCGCTCTCGTCGCTGCCCTGTTTCTGTTTTTCCTGGCATTCAACCTGCTGGAAGCCACCCTGCCATCGCTCGTCTCGAAAATCGCCCCGGCCGGCAGCAAGGGCACGGCCATTGGTGTCTATAACAGCTTCCAGTTTCTCGGCCTGTTTCTCGGCGGCGCGCTGGGCGGTTTTCTGGCCCAGCATGTCGGCAACGCCGCCGTCTTCGTCTTTTCCACAGGTCTGGCCTTCGCCTGGCTCTTACTAGCCTTGTCGATGAACCCGCCCCCACAAGTTCGCACCCGTGTCCTGCATATCGGCCAGATCAACCCGGCGCAGGCATCCGGCCTGGCAGCAGCACTCTCCTCCCTGGCCGGTGTCGTCGAGGCGGTAGTCATCGCCAGCGAGGGCGTGGCATACTTAAAGGTTCGTACCGATGCCTGGGATGAGGCCGGTGCCAACCATCTGATAAAAGGACAATGAAATGGCTTCAGTCAACAAGGTGATCCTGATCGGAAATCTGGGCAAAGATCCGGACGTCCGCTACATGACCAGCGGCGAGGCCGTCACCAACATCACCGTCGCGACGACAGAAACCTGGAAAGACAAAAACAGCGGCGAAAAACGCGAGGCCACGGAATGGCATCGCGTCGTGTTCTACCGCAAGCTCGCGGAAATCGCCGGCCAGTACCTGAAAAAGGGCTCCTCGGTCTATATCGAAGGCGCGCTCAAGACCCGCAAATGGCAGGACAAGGACGGCCAGGATCGCTACACGACGGAAATCGTCGCCGATGAAATGAAAATGCTGGGCGGACGCCCAGGTACCGGAGAGGGTGGCGGCGGAGATTATCCGCGTGAACGTCCTGCCGCAGCGGCAGCATCTGCCGGAGTGGCCACCCGCCCGCAAGCCTCCTCTTCCTCATACTCCCCCGCTCCGCCCCCGGAAAACAACTTCGGCAATTTCGAGGACGACATCCCGTTCTGAGGATATACCGCCCGGGAATCGCTGTAATAAAGACCGCGCTCCGGATCATCAGCTGCTGCGCCCTGTTCTGCCTGGCTTCGGATGCAGCCCTGGCGCGCGGCCCCTGGCGTGCCAGCGAGCAGAACACGCGCGGCTGGCAACTCATGACGCCTGAAGAACGTATCGCGCATCAGGCCAGAATCCGCGAATTCCGTGATTACGATACCTGCCACGCTTATCAGGCAGAACATCACCGGCAACTCGCCGCGCGCGCCCGGGCAGACACACTGCTGGAGCAATATCGGCAGGGCTCCCTTGACCCTCCCGGCCAGCCTTCTCCCGCCAGACAATGAAACCACGCCGCCTGAAAATCTCATCCTGGCAAGACGTTTTTTACGTCGGACTGCCTGCCCTGATCCTGCTCGCAGCCGGGTTCTGGCTCGCCGCGCAATTCGTTCGCCCCGCCCCACCCCGCCAGCTGACACTCAGTACGGGCAGCGATGGCAGCGGCTACCAGCGTTTTGCGGCACGCTACAAAGAAATACTGCAACGCCACGACATCACGCTGACAGAACGGCCATCAGCCGGTTCCATCGAAAACCTGCAACGTCTGCGCGATACGGAATCCGGAGTCGATGCCGCCTTCGTCCAGGGCGGCACGGCCAATCTTCGTGAAGACGACACACTGGTATCGCTCGGTGGCCTGTACGACGAACCCCTGTGGATTTTCTATCGCGCGGAAATTGCCCGGCGCGCCCCCGGCAGACACCTCGACCAGCTCCTCCAGCTCAAGGGACGACGCATTGCCATTGGCGCAGCAGGCAGCGGCACGCACAAGCTGGCCATGGAACTGCTCGAAGCGAACGGCATGAACAGCCCACCGACTGAACTCATCAGCACCGGCGGGCTCGATACAGCCACAGCACTACGTGAAGGACGCCTGGATGCCGTGATGACCGTAGGCCCAATCCAATCGGCCCTGGTCTGGTCGCTGCTGTATGCCGATGGCGTGAAGCTTATGAGCCTGGCCCAATCAGCCGCCTACACGCGACGGCTGCCCTATCTGCAGCCCATTACGCTACCACGCGGAGCCATCGACCTGGTGCGCGGCATCCCCGCACAGGATGTCCAGCTGCTTGCCCCCCTGGCCACGATCGTCGTTCGCGCCGACATGCACCCGGCCCTGATTGACCTGCTGCTGCAGGCGGCGGGCGAAATTCATGGTGAAGCCGGGGTTTTCCAGAAACCACGCGAATTCCCGCAGGCAGTGGACGTCGATTTTCCGCTAGCCCCGGAAGCCGAGCGTTACTACAAATCGGGAAAATCCTTTCTTCAGCGTTACCTGCCCTTCTGGCTGGCCACCCTGATCGACCGCATGATCGTTTTCCTGGTTCCGGTCATCGCCTTGCTGATTCCCGTTCTTCGCTTTGCACCGCCCCTGTACGGCTGGCGCGTCCGCTCGCGTATTTTCCGGCGTTATGGCGAACTCAAGTTTCTTGAAAGTGAACTGGAACTCGATGCCACACGGCATACCCGGGACGAATGGCTGGCCAGGCTCGATGACATCGAGGATGAAGTCAATCACCTGCCGACCCCGCTGGCTTTCTCGGACATGATCTACACCCTGCGCGGCCATATCGAACTCGTTCGTTCGGCCATCCTGCGGCGAACATGACACGCTTTTTCGATACTGTCGCCATTGCGTGGCCTCCACGCCTGCGGCTATGATGAGGGGAATTTTCCTCGGGGAATGCCGATCAATCCTGAATCGTCGCTCCGGCGAAGGCCGAAGCCCGGAAAAACCGACCTACTTTTGCTTGACAGGCAACCCGCCTCGCGGCTGACCCGCTCTGGGAGTTTCTGATGTTTTTGATTGTTGGCTATATCATCATCCTGGCTTCATCCGTCGGAACCTATGCCGTGCACGGCAGCCTGGCCGCGCTCTGGATGCCACTGGAATACGTCGCCATTCTCGGCCTGATGACCGGGGGTTTTCTGGCCGGCAACGGCCTCAAGGAAATCAAAGCCACTGTGAAGGCGATCCCAACCGTCCTCAAGGGCTCGCCCTACTCGAAGGCCCTCTACATGGATTTGCTGGCCATGCTGTTCGAAATCCTGGGCAAGGTTCGCAAGGAAGGGCTGATGTCGATCGAAAGCGACATCGAAAGCCCCGAACAAAGTGCTATTTTTTCCAAATACCCGAAGATTTCACATGACCATCACGTCATGGAGTTCATCACGGACTATCTACGCATGATGGTCGGTGGCAACCTGAATGCCTTTGAAATCGAGAACCTGATGGATATCGAAATCGAAACCCATCACCACGAGGCGATGGTGCCCGCACACGCCATACAAAAAATG
>CAZFPI010000026.1:0-17308 GCA_964521075.1 uncultured Sterolibacterium sp. | reverse complement strand
CCCACGGGCCGGCCCACAACGACTCAAAAATGGCAGACGGCGTACCCGCCCTCGGGATCGTCGTCGCCGTCATGGGGGTGGTGAACGTGATGGGCTCGGTGGGTGAGCCGCCCGCCGTGCTGGGCAAGATGATCGGTGGCGCGCTGGTCGGGACCTTCCTCGGGATTCTCGTCTCCTACGGCTTCGTCGCGCCAATCGCATCCCTGCTGGAACAAAAAGCGGAAGAAGGCGGAAAAATCTACCAGTGCATCAAGATGGTGCTGCTTTCCAGCATGAACGGCTACGCGCCCCAGGTCGCCATCGAATTTGGCCGGAAGGTGCTCTATTCAACCGACCGCCCGACCTTCTCCGAACTGGAAGAAGACGTCAAGAGCCGCAAAGGCAAGTAAGCCTCTCATTCCCTTTCTTTTCAGAATGCAGTTTTCATGAGCGACGATACCCAGCAACCCATAGTCGTCAAGCGCATCAAAAAAGGCGGCGGCGGCGCGCACGGCGGAGCCTGGAAAATTGCCTACGCCGACTTCGTTACGGCCATGATGGCCTTCTTTCTCCTGATGTGGCTGCTAGGCTCCACCACCTCGGGGGACCTCAAAGGGATCGCCGATTATTTCAACACCCCGCTCAAAGTCGCCCTCTCCGGCGGCTCGGGTAGTGGCGACTCCTCAAGCATCATCAAGGCTGGGGGCGAAGATCTCACGCGCTCTTATGGCCAGAACAACAAGAGCGACAAGGATCAGCGGAAAATCATCAACCTGCGTGCAGCCCAGGCAGATTACGCCGCCATCGAAAAGGCGGAACGCGAAAAGCTCGCCGGGCTCAAGAAGCAGATCGAGGCCATGATCGAGAGCAAACCCGCGCTCCACCAGTTCAAGAACCAGCTCTTGCTGGATCTGACCAGCGAAGGCTTGCGAATCCAGATCGTCGATGAGCAAAACCGCCCCATGTTTGACTCGGCCAGCGCGGAACTCAAACCCTACGCCCGGGAAATCATGTTTTCCATCGCTAAACTCATCAACGAAGTGGATAACCGCATCAGCCTGGCCGGGCACACCGATGCCACGCCTTTTGCCGGCGGCCAACAAAATTACAACAACTGGGATCTTTCAACAGACCGGGCCAATGCATCACGGCGGGCCCTGATCGCCGGTGGCATGAAAGAGGATCGCCTGATGCGCCTGGTTGGCCTCGCCTCCGCTGTTCCCTACGACAGGGCAGACCCGCTCAATCCGGTCAATCGCCGCATCAGCATCATCGTCCTGAACAAGCACACCGAAGAAGCCATCCTCCGCGACGGCGTAGCACCCGAAGGAGAATCGGAAGGCCCGGTGAATCCGGCGGCGGACGGCTTGCCAGCCCCCCCGGCCTCACCCCCCGCCGCTGCACCGAAACACTGATACGCCAGCTGGCACCTGCCGAAAACACGCGGCACGCAGATATTGAGCCGTTATAATGGCGCGTCACCGGAAAAGGCGGCGAAACAGCCCCCTGCCCCGGAAAACCTCCCGCTTTCACTCATGAACCGCACGAGCTGCCTGGTGAGGCCGGGCATGAAACAACCATGCGAATATTGCTTAGTAACGACGACGGATACTTCTCGCCCGGTATCGAAATCCTGGCCAGTGCCCTGGGCGACATCGCCCGTGTCACGGTAGTCGCCCCGGAACGGGATCGCAGCGGAGCAAGCAACTCGCTGACACTGGATCGCCCGCTAATGCTGCGCCGGGTAGCCAACGGCTTTTATTACGTCAATGGCACACCGACGGATTGTGTGCATCTGGCCGTCACCGGCATGCTCGACGAACAACCCGACATGGTGGTCTCTGGCATCAATCTCGGAGCCAACATGGGGGATGACACCCTCTATTCCGGGACTGTCGCGGCCGCGACAGAAGGCTATCTGCTGGGCATCCCGGCCATGGCAATTTCCTTGACCAGCCGCTCCCATGCCCATCTCGAAACCGCTGCACGCGTGGCGCGGGAAATGGTCGAACGCTTCCAGCGCGAACAATTTGGCGAACCGGTTTTGCTCAACGTCAACGTTCCTGACCTGCCCTTCGCGCAGCTCAAGGAAACACGCGTGACCCGTCTTGGCCGTCGCCACAAGGCCCAGCCTGCCGTCAAACAAACAAACCCGCGCAACGAAGTCGTCTACTGGGTTGGCGCGGCAGGAGAAGCGCAAGATGCCGGGGAGGGAACGGATTTTCATGCCGTGAAGAACGGCCATGTCTCCGTCACACCCATCCAGATCGACCTGACGCACAGCACCCAGATTCCATCGGTTCAGCGCTGGTTGCAAGCATGAGCAGTTCGAACACATCGCCCCTGCGCGGGATCGGCATGACCTCGCTTCGCACCCGCGAGCGCATGATCGAGCGCCTTCGCGAACAAGGCATTCGCGACGAGCGCGTCCTGGCGGCCATGGGCAGCATTCCCAGACACATCTTCGTCGAGGAGGCACTGGCCTCCCGCGCCTACGACGATACGGCCCTGCCGCTGGGCTTTCAGCAAACCATCTCCCAGCCCTATGTCGTGGCACGCATGATCGAACTTCTACTGGAAGGCCCGGCCAGCCGCACGCTGGGCAAAACACTCGAAGTTGGCGCGGGCTGTGGTTATCAAGCCGCTGTGCTGTCGATGCTGACGAAAGAAATCTTTGCCGTCGAACGCATCGAAGCCCTGCTCAACCGCGCACGCAAACATCTCTCCCAGCTTCGTTTGCATCACGTCCGCTTCAAGCACGCCGACGGGCATCGTGGCCTGCCGGAAGCAGCACCCTTCGACACCATCATCCTCGCAGCGGCAGCTCCTGCCGTGCCGCCCGTCCTGCTGGAACAGCTCGCGCCGGGTGGCCGTCTCATCATGCCTCTCGGAGGCAGCTCGGGCGATCAGGTACTGTGTCTGGTGGAACGCAGCACCGAAGATGACAGCCTGAAAGAAACCCGTTACGACGCCGTGCGTTTCGTCCCATTAGTCCCCGGGGTAGAATGAACACTATGCGTACATCATTACCACTGACATGCGTGGCAATTTTTCTGTCTGCCTGCGCCAGCCATGCCCCCGCGCCCGTTATCGACCGCGCTGCGCCGCAAACCATGCCGGGCGAGGCGCGCATTGAACATTCTGCCGCGCCTGCCGTGGTTCTCGGGCCGGGTATGGTTTTGGTCAAAAAAGGCGACACCCTGCGTGCCATCGCACTCGACCATGGCCAGTCCTACCGTGATCTGGCGGCCTGGAACAATCTGTCCGACCCGGACAAAATCCATGTCGGGCAGGCCTTGCGCGTCATCCCGCCGGAAGCCTCTGCCGAGCCCGTTGCAGTAGCCAGGCCGGTCAGCATCTCCGGGCTTTCCGGTGGCAGCGAAACAAAACCTGCGCCAGCAGCCCCCCCCGTTGCCAGCCTCAAGGAAGGAACGAAGCACTCACCCAAAGGCGGAAAGCAACCCTACACTCCCGAGGCTCTGGCCCGGTTGCAGGCTGCAGAAGCCGGTGCGGCAGCGGCAGTGGCTTCAGCCGCCGAAGAAAAACCGGCCGGGCCGCCCGCGAAGCCCGCAGAAAAACCTGTAACAGCCCCCCTGCCTCCAGACGCTGTTGCGGCCACTGCCGATGACGCCATCGGATGGGCCTGGCCGGTCGGTGCGGGCAAGCTGCTCGGCGGCTTCGTTGAAGGCAGCAACAAGGGCGTCGACATTGCCGGCAAACCGGGCGACCCCGTCGTGGCTGCCGCCGCCGGGAAAGTGATTCTGGTCAGCAATGCCCTGCGTGGCTACGGAAATTTTGTCATCATCAAGCACAACAACACCTTCCTTTCTGTGTATGCTCACAACAGCCGCATCCTGGTGAAGGAGGAGCAAACGGTGAGCAAGGGACAAAAAATCGCTGAAGTCGGCAATAGCGATGCCGACCAGTCCAAGCTGCATTTTGAAATCCGGCGGCAAGGCAAGCCGGTCGACCCGATGAAATTTCTTCCGGCCCGCTGATCATGCCCAGACGCGCTCACAGCCACGGCGAGAATGATGCGAGTCGCAGCCGCAACAGGGACGACATCCACGAACACGCCGCCCCCGATACACCAGAGAATGACGAGCCTCATGATGTGCTGCTGGATATCGTGGCCGAGGCCGGAACGGCAGAAAATCCACCGCACGAGGCAGCAGAAGCCCCGCACACCGATTTTCTCAACGACGTCACCCAGCTTTACCTGGACGACATCGGGGCTAACCCTCTCCTTCATGCCGATGAAGAGCTGACACTGGCGCGCCGTGTGGTGCAGGGAGACTTCCTCGCCCGCCAGAAAATGATTGTCTCCAATCTCAGGCTGGTCGTGAGTATCGCCAAGCGGTATCTGAACCGGGGCATCCCGCTGGCCGATTTGATCGAAGAGGGCAATCTCGGCCTCATGCACGCGCTGGAAAAATTCGACCCAGAACGTGGCTTCCGCTTCTCGACCTATGCGACGTGGTGGATACGCCAGAACATCGAACGGGCCATCATGAATCAGTCGCGCACCATCCGGCTGCCGGTTCATGTCGTCAAGGAACTCAACCTGATCCTGCGCGCGCTGCGCCAGCTCAATGCAGACAACGCAAACCAGCGGGTGCAGCCTCATCAGGACGAAGACCATGAAGTTGCCCATGGCAGTGCCGAAGAAGTGGCTCGCCTGCTCGACAAGCCGGTCGAGGAAGTACGCCACATTCTCTCGCTCAACGAAACCACCGCATCGCTCGATGCGCCGCTGGACGTCGACCCCGATCTTTCGATTGGCGATGCCATCGCGGCAGACCCGGGTTCCGGCCCGGAAATCCAGTATCAGAACATCGAAACCGGGCGGCATGTCGCCGAATGGATCGAACAGCTCTCCGGCAAACAACGCTATGTACTGGAGCGGCGTTACGGGCTCAATGGCTGTGAAATCCTGACGCTGGAGCAAATAGCACTCGACCTGGGCGTCACACGCGAACGGGTACGGCAGATTCAGGTCGAGACACTCACCCGGCTACGCAAAAAACTGAGCCGCGAAGGGCTGACCCGGGATGGATTCCTGTAGCCTCCCGCAGCCGTCTCACGCGGGCTGCATGGTCTGCCCCGTATAGAGACACCAGCGTCCTTTTTGCTGTTTGGCTTCATACATGGCCGCATCGGCAGCATTTGCCAGCAACTGAAGATCCGTCGCATCCCGGGGGTACAGGGCAAACCCGAGACTCCCCGTCACGCCAACCACCCCGACGCTGGTTGTGATGGGCAGGGCAATGGAAGACAAAAGCCGGTCCGCCATGGTCGTCAGCACGGCCTGGTCGCCCACCATGTCGAGCAAAAGCATGAACTCGTCCCCCCCCTGACGGCTGACGAAATCCGTCCCCCGCAAGCAGGCGCGCAACCGCGCGGCGATCGCAACCAGAACTTCATCCCCAACGGCGTGGCCGTATTGATCGTTGATGGGTTTGAAACCATCCAGATCCAGGCAGCCCAAGGCAAAACTGGGCGTGGAATCCAGCGCAGTCTGGTACTGGATGCGTTCATGGAGCATGGCATCGAAATGCCGCCGGTTCGCCAGGCCAGTAAGCGGGTCAGTCTTGGCCAGCTGCACATATTTCTCGCGTTCGAGATCGCGTTCGTGCTTGAGCACTGCGGCGGTATATTCGTAGATGAAGGCCATGACAGAGATGACCGTCAGGTTGAGCAAGGTAACGATGTCGCGCGCAATCGCCATCTGTGCATCGCTCGATACTGTCTGCAAAAAGGGAACCCCCAGATAATGCAGCACCACCAGCAGGAGCAGGGTCGAAAAAGACAGCCAGACAGCCCAGCTCCCCCAGCGCAACCCCCCGAAGAAATAGGCGGTCAACGGCGGAACAACCATCAGCTGGACAACGGGCGACACCGAAGGCCCACCCGAGACGCAGATACCGACGACGATCATGAAAAAAAGAATCAGGACATTGGCGATACTGGCAAAAATGTAGAGGCCACGACGCTGAACCAGCTTCAGCAAGGCGATGAACAGAAGAATGGCCGGAGGCAAGATCAGGGATGCCCACAAGACGGAGCGGGCCAAGAATGGCGTAAGCAGCACGGCTATGTAGGCACTGGTGCAAACGGCGATGAAGGTCAGCATCGAGGCAATCAGGATGCGGCCGCGAAAGAAGGTGTCGGCATCCAGACGGAAGGTCGGATGAACGAAATGATTGACGAACCGTGACAACAGGCCTTCCTTGTTGATGGAGCGCATAAAAACCTTCACACCTTCACACCGTCATTTCAGCGAAACCCGAAGCCCGGCGGCTTCACCAGGCCAGAGGGGGACAAAGCAAAATCGCAACCTTACCATAGTGATAAAAACAAAACAGCCCGCAGGGCAATGTTTGCGTCTGCGGGCTGTTAAGGATCGCACAGCCAGAAAAACCTGGTTCCGACATCCCGGAAAATTTCCTTCGGAAACTCTCGCCGGGGCAGGAAATTATCAGCCTTCCCCTAGCGTAGCGAGGCGTTGATAGCTTCCAGTGCCTTGCTACCCGGGCAGAGATAGGCGTCCCCCAGTTTGTTGAGCGGCTTGGCAACGGTATTGAGATGACGGTGCAAGTCTTCGGCACTGCTGTCGACATACAGCAGACCCGTCACGATTTCGCCCAGGGCATGACGTTCCTGGAGATAGTTCATCGCACCGATACGGTCGGTCGGATCATAGCCTTCGGCCACCTTGCGAAGATGCAGCACCGAACCGTCATGCTGGACGACACGGCGCAACGAGCCGGGCGGGTAAGAGGCTTCGATCTGGTCGCGCGGCAGGATGACATCGATCCGGTTTACTGCTTCGTTGTGCTCACGGATGAAGTCATAGCTCTTGGTCGACCCGGCGTGATTATTGAAGGTGACGCAGGGACTGAGGATGTCGATGAGTGCCGGGCCATGATGGCGCAAGGCTCCCTTGATGAGCGGGATCAACTGCTCCTTGTCGCCGGAAAAACTGCGGCCAACGTAAGTTGCGCCCAGTTGCAAGGCCAGGGCAACGAGATCAATCGGGCTGTCGCTATTGACGACGCCACGTTTGCTCTTGGAGCCCTTGTCTGCCGTGGCGGAAAACTGCCCTTTGGTCAGCCCATAAACGCCATTGTTTTCGACGATGTAGGTCATATTCACGCCACGCCGCATGGCATGGGCGAACTGGCCCAGGCCGATGGAAGCGGAATCACCATCGCCGGAGATCCCCAGATACAGCAGCTCACGGTTGGCAAGAGCCGCGCCGGTCAGCACGGAAGGCATGCGGCCATGAACGCTGTTGAAGCCGTGAGAGTTGCCAAGAAAATAATCGGGCGTCTTGGAGGAGCAGCCAATGCCGGAGAGCTTGGCCACGCGATGCGGTTCGATATCCAGGTCAAAGGCAGCCTGGACGATGGCCGCGCTGATGGAATCATGGCCGCAGCCGGCACACAGGGTCGAGATAGCCCCTTCGTAATCCCGGCGGGTATAGCCCAGCGCGTTTTTCGGCGTATCCGGGCGCAGCAGTTTGGGTTTGGCGAGATAGGTCATGAGGCCACCTTGCGGATCGGAGTCTGGGAGGATTCAGTACGCGAAGCGGACAAGGCCGTGGCTATCCTCTCGCTGATGAAACGCGCCGTAATGGGCGTCCCGTCGTAATGCAGCACACGCACGAGTTTCTTCGGGTCGATTTCACATTCATTGATGAGCAATGTACGCAGTTGTGCGCTTTCGTTTTGTTCGACAACGAACATCTGCTCATGACGCTCGATGAAATCCACCACCTCGTCACAGAACGGGAAGGCACGAACGCGCAGCGTATCGATATGGATACCCTGTTTTTCAAGCAGGGACACGGCCTCGTCCATCGCGGGGCTGGTCGATCCGTAGTAGATCACGCCAACCGGGGTCGCCTGTTTGGCGGCATGCAGGATAGGAGCGGGCACGAGCGTCTTGGCTGTCTCGAATTTCCGGCGCAGACGCTCCATGTTGTAGATGTAGTCATTACCCGTTTCACTATATTTGGCATAAGGGTTACGCGTCGTGCCACGGGTGAAATACGCGCCGCGCGTCGGATGCGTGCCAGGCAGTGTGCGCCAGGGGATGCCATCGCCATCTGCATCGAGGTAACGGCCAAAATCCTTGCCCGCTTCGAGATCGGCTTCGCTCATCAGCTTGCCGCGATCGTAAGTCCGGCTGTCATCCCAGGCAAAGGGCCGACACAGGCGTTCGTTCATGCCGATATCAAGGTCGATCAGGACGAACACCGGCGTTTGCAAGCGTTCAGCCAGATCGAAGGACTGCGCCACGAGATCGAAGCTCTCGCGCGGGTCTTCCGGAAACAGCAGGACATGACGGGTATCGCCATGCGAAGCGTAAGCACAGGAGAGCAGGTCGGATTGCTGGGTGCGCGTCGGCATGCCGGTCGACGGGCCACCGCGCTGGACATTGACGATCACCGCCGGTATCTCGGCGAAGTAAGCCAGGCCGAAAAACTCCTGCATCAGGGAAATCCCCGGGCCGGAGGTCGCCGTGAAAGCGCGCGCGCCGTTCCAGCCCGCGCCGATCACCATGCCGATCGAGGCCAGCTCATCCTCGGCCTGAACGATGGCATAACGGCAGGAGCCGTTATCCGGATCAGTGCGGAACTTGCGGCAATAGCTGGAAAACGCTTCGATGACGGAAGTGGAGGGGGTGATCGGATACCAGGCCGCCACCGTCGCGCCACCATAGACCGCACCCAGACCGCAGGCACTGTTGCCGTCGATGATGATGCGGTCACCAATCAGGTCGGCGCGTTCGACGCGCAAACCAATGGGGCAGGTGAAATGTGTTTTGGCGTAATCAAAGCCGATGTTCAATGCCTTCATGTTGGCATCGATCAGCTGCTCTTTGCCACGATACTGCTCGCCGATCAGTTTCTTGACTTCGGCCAGATCGATATTCATCAGGGCAGCAAGTGCGCCGACATACATGATGTTCTTGAACAGCTGACGCTGGCGGGCATCCTTGTATTCGCGGTTGCACATGTCGGTCAGCGGAATACCGATCACCGTCAGATCATCGCGAAACTTCGACCGGGGGAGTTCCTTGGTCGAGTCATAGAACAGATAACCACCAGGGGCGATTTCAGCAACATCACGATCCCAGGTTTGCGGATTCATCGCCACCATCAGATCACATCCGCCCCGCCGCCCCATCCAGCCTTCGGCACAGACGCGCAGCTCGTACCACGTCGGCAAGCCCTGGATGTTGGAAGGGAAAATGTTGCGTGGCGCGACAGTCACCCCCATGCGGATGATGGCCCGGGCGAAAAGCTCGTTGGCCGAGGCCGAACCGGAACCATTGACGTTGGCAAACTTGATGACAAAATCATTGCAGGCCTGAAGGGCTGCGGCTGAATGACTCATTTCTTCGTATCCTCCGTCGCTCCGGCGTGGGCGACTTCATAGAAAAATTCCTGCATGTCCCAGGCTCCGGTCGGGCAGCGTTCGGCACACATGCCGCAATGCAGGCAAACGTTTTCGTCCTTGACCATGACCCGCGTGGTCTTGAGCTCGGGAGAAACGTACAGTGCCTGATCGGTATTCCTGGCCGGGGCTTTCAGACGGGCACGCAGCTCGTCTTCCTCGCCATTGGCGGTAAAGGTGATGCACTCCGTCGGGCAGATATCGACACAGGCATCGCACTCGATGCACAGCTTGGGTGCAAAGACCGTCTCGACGTCGCAGTTGAGGCAGCGTTCCGCTTCGGCATAGGCCAGCTGCGGATCGTAGCCCATCTCCAGCTCCAGCTTGATGTCAGTCAGCGCCTTGTCCAGCGGTTTCATCGGCACTTTCTTGCGAAGATCCTCAGAAACCTGGTTGTCATAGCTCCACTCATGGATCCCCATCTTCTGGCTGACCAGGCTGACAGGTGGCGTCACGCGCTGCGCGACATCGCGCCCCTGGCAGAAATTGTCGATGGAAATCGCCGCCTCATGCCCCTGGGCGACAGCGGTAATGATGTTCTTCGGGCCAAAAGCAGCATCGCCCCCGAAAAACACCTTGGGCAAGCTCGACTGGAAGGTGTTTTCGCCCAGGACAGGCATGCCCCATTTATCGAAATCGACACCGGCATCCCGCTCGATCCAGGGAAAGCTGTTTTCCTGGCCGATGGCCACCAGCACCTCGTCACATTCCATCAGGATATCCGGCTCGCCTGTAGCGACCAGATTACGCCGTCCGCGGGCGTCGTACTCAGCGCGGACTTTTTCAAACGACACGCCTTTCAGCTTGCCGTTGTCGTGTACAAATTCCTTGGGAACAAGGAAATTGTGGATGGGGATGCCTTCGTGCATCGCATCCTCTTTTTCCCAGGGTGAGGCCTTCATTTCCTCGAAACCGCTGCGGACAACGACCTTCACATCCGTCCCGCCCAGACGGCGAGCCGAGCGGCAGCAGTCCATGGCGGTATTGCCCCCTCCGAGCACGATGACGCGCGGTGAAATTTTGTCGACATGACCGAAAGCCACATTGGCCAGCCATTCGATGCCGATATGGATATGGGCAGCGGCTTCCTGGCGTCCGGGAATGTCGGCATCCCGGCCACGTGGTGCACCCGTGCCCACGAACACGGCATCCCAGTCCTGCGCCAGCAGCTCGCGCAGGCTATTAACCCAATAGTCCTGGCGTTTTTCGACGCCCAGCCCATAGACGTAATCGCACTCCTCGTCGATGACGCTATCCGGAAGGCGGAATTTCGGAATCTGGCTACGCATCATGCCGCCGGAAGATTTGCCGTTATCGAACACCGTGACCTGATAACCCAGGACGGCGAGATCGCGTGCCACGGTCAGCGACGATGGCCCCGCGCCAACGCAGGCAATACGCTTGCCGTTTTTTGCAGCCGGAACAGCAGGCAGGCGATCACGGATATCTTCCTTGAAATCCGCTGCCACACGCTTGAGCCGGCAGATAGCCACCGGCTCCTTCTCCACCCGGCCACGCCGGCAAGCCGGCTCGCAGGGGCGATCACAAACGCGCCCGAGAATGCCGGGGAAGACATTGGCGCGCCAGTTGAGCATGTAGGCATCCCCATAACGACCGGCTGCAATGGCACGGATGTACTGGGGGACGGGCGTATGGGCAGGACATGCCCATTGGCAATCCACGACTTTGTGGAAGTATTCAGGATGATTGATATCCGTGGGCTTCAACGACTTCTTGCCTCCTCGTTTCTCGTTTCCAGGCAAGAGAGCCCGCCAGACAGCGGGCCCTCCCGGAATCAGTGACGTTCGAAAATGGCCGCAATACCCTGACCACCGCCGATGCACAGGGTGACCAGACCATAGCGTTTGCCGGTGCGTTGCAGTTCATACAGACACTTGACGACCAGAATCGTCCCGGAAGCACCGAGCGGATGGCCCAGGGCCACGGCCCCGCCATTCGGGTTGGTTTTGGCCGGGTCAAACCCCAGCTCGCGGCTGACGCACAGGGCCTGCACAGCGAAGGCCTCATTGGATTCGATCACGTCGATATCGTCGAGCTTGAGCCCGGCGCGGGCCAGAGCCAGCTTCACGGCGGGAATCGGCCCCGTACCCATGATGTCCGGGGCCACGCCCGCGACAGCGTAGGAAACCAGACGCCCCAGGGGCTGCAGACCCGCCTTGCTGGCAGCAGTGGCTTCCATCAGCACCACGGCGGCTGCACCGTCGTTGATACCGGAAGCATTGCCCGCCGTCACCGTGCCATCTTTCTTGAACGCCGGCTTCAGCTTGGACAGGCCTTCCAGCGTGGCGTCCGCCTTGGGGTATTCGTCGGTATCAAAAAAAGTCGGCCCTTTGCGCGACTGGATTTCGACGGGAACGATCTGCGACTTGAAATGCCCGGCGGCAATGGCCGCCACGGCGCGACGCTGGCTTTCCACAGCAAAGGCATCCTGGTCCTCGCGGCTGATCTTGAAGCGTTCGGCGATATTTTCTGCCGTCACACCCATGTGATTCGGGCTGAACGGATCAGTCAGCGCGCCGACCATCATGTCGATCATCTTGGCATCGCCCATGCGCGCGCCGAAACGCGCCGCCGGCATCAGATAACCGGCCCGGCTCATGCTCTCGACGCCTGCACCGATGGCGATTTCGGCCTCCCCCAGCTGAATGGCATTGGCTGCTGTCACGATGGACTGCAGGCCGGAACCGCAGATACGATTGACCGTCAGTGCGCTCGATTCCTGGCGCATGCCCGCATCGAGGGCGATGGCGCGTGAAATATAAATATCGCGGGGTTCGGTATGAATGAGGTTGCCGCACACGAGCTGATCGACCTGGGCCGCATCGAGCTTCGCGCGCTCCAGCGCACTCCTGACGACCAGAGCCCCGAGCTTCGTCGGTGAAAAATCCTTCAGCGTACCGCCAAAGCTTCCGATGGGTGCACGAGCACCGCTGACCACAACCACTTCACGAATACCAGACATTCCGTTTCTCCTGAATACGACTAACCTACCCACCCGGCTACCGAGAACAGTGCGAACAGCAATACGCACAGCACCAGGCTTCGCCAGACGAGCCCTATTGCACTTTGCATGAAATCGGCATCGGCTTCGTCGCCGCTGCCCAGTTCGGGACGCTCGCTGATGCCATCCAGTTCGTGGATGGGCTGCCCCAGCTTGACGCCAATGGCACCCGCGCCGCTGGCCAGAAGTATACCGGAGCCGTCATCGGCCCAGCCCGCCCCCTGCGTCCGCCAGCAATACACCGCATCCTCGAAATTCCCCACCATGACAAATGCCGTCGCTGTGCAGCGCAATGGCAGCCAGTCGATCACGGCAAAAGCCCGGCGGGCCGCCTCCCCGAAAACACCGTATTCTTCCCCGCCCCACTGCCCCCGGAAAAAAAGGGCGAGGCGATACAGCATCGCGCCGGCCGGGCCAAAAATCATGAAACAGAACATGGGCGCAAAGACGTGGTGATGCGAGGCCAGCATCGCTTCTTCAATCGCCACCCGGGCCAGCTCCCGGGAAGTCATGCGCTCGGCACTGCGCCCCCGCCATTCACCGACCAGGGCTCGCGCCCGGTCCAGATCCCCCATGCGAAGAGCCAGATGCGTGTCGGTGAAGTGGTGACTGAACTGGCGAAAGCCCATCGTCACATAAAGCACAGCCACATTAAAGGGCAGCAGCAGCAGGGGTTGCCATTCGGCCAGAACGAATTGAAGCAGCAGCAGGACCAGCAACGGCGGCAACAAGGCTGCCAGCCAGGCTATCGTGCCATGAAAACGCTGGCCATCGTTGAACCAGTCCTCCAGCTGACGCGCATAAGCCGCCAGCGGTTCACGCACAAAACGTTGCTGGGCGAGCGGGCGAACCTGTTCGAGAATCAGGGTAATGACGATAGCAAGAAGGGACATCTTGATCGTGGCGGGAGTTATGGATTGCTGGTTGTTGCGGACATCTGAAAGATGCACCCCTCAAGATACCACAGCCTGAGCCATCCCGCCGTGGCTTGCCGGGCCTGTTTCACCATCGCGGGCATAAAGATGACGCTGCAGATTGACCAGTATTCCGGCGGTCGCTCCCCAGATGAAGTAGCCCTGCCAGGGCATGGCGTAATACTCGCGCATCGCCCCCCGAAATTCGATGGCATGGCGCTGATGATTACCGGGATTCATCAGGAATTCAAAGGGAACCTCGAAGGCTTCGGCCACTTCAAAATCGTCGAGGCTGAGGTTAAGCGGCGGGCTCACGAGTCCGATGACGGGTGAAATGGTAAAACCCGTGGCGGTGTTGTATTCGGGCAGTTCGCCAATAATTTCCACCTGCGCCGGAGCCAGCCCGATTTCCTCCTGCGCCTCGCGCAACGCGGTGGCGCGGGGGCTGGGGTCGCTGTCTTCGCAACGCCCGCCGGGAAAACTGATCTGCCCGGCATGGTCGCGCAAATGCGCGGTGCGCTGGGTGAGCAGGACGGTCAACCCCGTTTCACGCATGACCAGCGGAATCAACACGGCGGCTGGGGTCATGGTCATGGCCTGATCCAAAAACTCCTCGAGTGAAGGATCAAAGCCCTTCACACCATCGACCGGGGAATCTTTGCATGCCAACAAGCGCTGGCGTAACCAGGCAACCGTTGCAGCAAGATCAGAAGGGATATCGACGGCCATGGAAATTCAGGAAGTTTTTTTCAGTGTCATGATTTCGCCGTTGCGCTGCATATCCAGACGCTTGAGAAAACTCATGCCGAGCAATACCAGCGGAAGATCATGCTCATGCACCATGGCCTCGACATCGTTGAGCAGCACTGCCCCTACACGCACCTCGTTCAGACGCACGAGCCGGACACGCACTGTGCCATTCGCGGTATTGGAAAATGCTTCACGCGCGCCGCGCAGGTCGATGCCCGCACGCGCCGCATCCGCCGCTCCCAGCGAGACATAGCTGGCCCCCGTATCAACCAGAAAATGAACCTTCACGCCATTCACAGCCCCTGGTGTAACGAAGTGGCCACGGGCATCCGCGCGCAAGGTGACACTCTCGCCCCGTGTTGTCGTGAAAACGCGCTGACCGATACCCAGTGTCTGGCGTCGTCCGTCCACTTCGAGCTGCGCCCGGGCGGTATCCACCGCCAGCACCCGGACGCCCTCCACGGCAGCATCGCCCACGGACAGGGTGCGCGGCCGATCATTGTTGATGACGACGACGGCCTTGCCAGGAAACAGGCCGACCACGCCAACTTCAGTGGCCGCACCCACGACCGTCGCCACAAACATGCTGCATGCCACGCTAAAATGGCCAACGGTTCTGAACAATGACATGCCAACGGCTCCCATGAAACCCATCGCGATATTTCGTCACAGTGCCGGCGAAGGGCCGGGCTATTTTGCCACATTCCTCGAACGCCATAATCTGCCCTGGCAGCTGATCGCCGTCGACGCAGGCGACGCACTCCCCGCCGAAGCCACAGGCTACAGCGGCCTGGTTTTCATGGGTGGGCCCATGAGCGTGAACGATCCGCTACCCTGGATCGAACAGGAACTGGCACTGATCCGCGCGGCCGCAGCACATGACATTCCCGTACTCGGCCACTGCCTTGGCGGGCAGCTGATGGCCAAAGCCATGGGGGCCGCCGTCACACGGAACCCGCAAAAGGAAATCGGCTGGGGAGAGGTAAAAACCAGCAAGCATGATGCGGCCCGGGACTGGCTTGGCGATCAGGCGAGCTTCACATCATTTCACTGGCACGGCGAAACCTTCGGCATCCCGCCAGGAGCCACGCGCATCCTGGGCAGTGAAGCCTGCACCAATCAGGCGTTTGTCATCGGCCCGCATTTGGGCATGCAATGCCATGTCGAAATGACGGAAGACATGATTGCCGAATGGGGGCGCATCGGCGCGGATGAAATTGCCGCCAACCCATGCGCCACGGTGCAATCTGCCGCAGACATGCTGGGCCAGGCCCCGCAATACCTCGGACAGATGCGCGCAGCAGCAGACCGGCTCTACACCCGCTGGATCGCCGGGCTGAAATCCTGACCTGAAAAAAAGCGTGGCCAGGGTCGCAGGGGCACTGGCCAACGGTTTCACGAGCCCGGGAGCTAGTCGCGGAAATTCCCGTATTTGATGGGAAAATCGGTGATCGACTTTTTGACCAGCGCGATGGTTTCCTGAAGGAGATCGCGCTTGGCCCCGGACACGCGCACGGTGTCACCCTGGATACTGGCCTGCACCTTGAGCTTGGAGTCCTTGATGAGCTTGACGATTTTCTTCGCCAGTTCGGATTCGATGCCTGCCTTGACCTTCAGCTCCTGCTTGACCTTGTCGCCAGAGACTTTCTGCACCGCCTGCTCATCCAGCCGCTTGACGCATTCCGGTTCCTTCTTTTCCATTTCCGGAAAGAGGATGTCCTTGATCTGCTTGAGCTGAAAATCGGAATCGGCGTAAAGGGTAAGCACCTTGTCCTTGTCGTTGATTTCCACCTTGGCCGAGGTGCCCTTGAAATCATGGCGGCCAATGATCTTCTTGCCCGTGGCGTCGATGGCGTTTTTCAGTGCCACCATATCCACTTCCGAGGTGAAATCAAAAGAAGGCATGAGAAGCTCCCTTGTCGTTAACCGAAATGACAGACGTAGTGATAAGGCTCGCTCACGTCGATATCGAAACTGGAATTGCCCGGTACGCTGAACGACTGGCCAGCGGAGTAAGCCTTCCATTCGGCCTCGCCCTTGAGGCGCACCCGGCAACCACCCGCCACGCCTTCCATGATCTCCGGCACACCTGTGTTGAAAGTCAGCGGGCCGGCTCCCGGCAGGATCACGCCGACACTTTTCTTCACGCCATCGGCAAATTGCACGGTATGGCTCACGCAACGTCCGTCGAAATAGACGTTGGCCTGCTTGATGACACTAACATTATCAAACTGTGTTTGCGACATTTATTGTCCCCAGACTTTTTGAACGATGGTCTTGACGATGAAGCCCAGCATGCCGAAGGCCAGCACAAAGAAAAGCACGAAAGTTCCGCGCTTGCCTGCCTTCGATTTATAGGCCAGCTCGCCGATGATGAAGAGCATGAACAGCATGAAACCGGCCACGCCCCAGGTGGCAAAGAAGTCGGCAAACTGTTCTTCGCTGATACCTTGCATGATGCGAAAACGTGAGCCGTTTTATTTCTTGCGGCGGGCGTCGAGATTCGCAGCGATACGCATACGCAGCGCGTTGAGTTTGATGAATCCGGCGGCGTCCTTCTGGTCGTAGGCCCCGGCGTCATCCTCAAAGGTGGCGATGGTCGGATCAAACAGCGAATCCGTCTTCGAATCGCGACCAACGACGATGACGTTGCCCTTGTAGAGCTTGAGGCGTACCGAGCCATTCACGGTTTGCTGCGTGTGGTCGATCAGCACCTGCAAGGCACGGCGCTCGGGGCTCCACCAATAGCCGGCAGTGCGGTGCATTTCCTCCTGCGCGACGAATTCGGCCTCGCCCCAGCGGATCGTCTCCGCCTCGCCCGCGGGCGTGATCGGCCTGGCCTCACCGCCCACGGGCCCGACCCACAGCCGCCGATCGCGCACAAAGCTGACCGAAGCCCCCTTGGGCGACAATTTCGGATTGAGCTCGGTGCCCTCGGTATCGGTCAGCTGCGTGACTCTGCCCTCGAGCAGCGCGAGGAACAGATCGCCGTCGAGCGGCACCAGAACCCCCTTGCCGTCGCTCGCCCACTGGTAGCTGATGATGCCCTTCAGCCCCGCAACGCGCGCGCGTTCGCGCTGCATCTTTTCATCCTCGGACAATTCGCGGCCCGAGCCGAGCTTTTCGGAATCGACCAGCATCCGCCATTCACGGGTGGCAATGTCATAGCCCCACAGGTC
>CAZFPI010000025.1:0-26762 GCA_964521075.1 uncultured Sterolibacterium sp. | reverse complement strand
ACCTTCACTGGTCAGGTTCTCGGTCGCCTTGGGAGCCGTCTCTTTCACGTTAAAATGACGGGCCGCGCAAGCCGTTATTCCGCCATTTTTTCGTTTTTCCGGCTGCGTTTTTTGCCCTGAATTCCAGAACCTCACCATGACCGCCCGCCTGCGAGAAATCCCCTACAACTATACCTCCTTCTCTGACAGGGAAATCGTCATCCGGCTGCTGGGGGAGCCTGCCTGGCTACAGCTGGATGCCTTGCGCGCCGAGCGGGTGACGGGGCGTTCCGCGCGGATGCTCTATGAGGTGCTGGGCGATATCTGGGTGGTGCGGCGCAATCCTTATTTGGAGGATGATCTGCTGGCGAATCCGGAACGCCGTGCGGCATTGGTCGGAGCCTTGCGCCATCGTCTGCGGGAAATCGAGAAGCGACGCCAGGGCAATGCGCGGGTGGGGGAACTACTGGCGGCGGCAGGCGAGGCGGTGGATCATTTCGAGCGGCATTTCAGCGAAACGGCGGCCTTGCGCCAGAAAGCCCTGCGCGTACTCAGCCAGCACACACGGCGGGATAACATCGCTTTCGACGGCCTCGCGCGCGTCTCGCATGTGACGGATGCGACGGACTGGCGGGTGGAATTCCCCTTCGTGGTGCTCACGCCGGACTCTGAAGAGGAGATCGGCGCGCTGGTGCGTGGCTGCTTTGAGCTCGGGCTGACCATCATCCCCCGGGGCGGCGGGACAGGCTACACCGGGGGGGCCGTGCCGCTCACACCGCGTTCGGCTGTCATCAATACCGAAAAACTGATCGACCTGGGCCGGGTGGAGCAATGCGTTCTGCCGGAGTCTGCCCGGCCTTATGCCACGCTGGCGGCGGGCGCGGGGGCGGTGACGCGGCGGGCCATGGAGGTGGCGGAGGAGTCTGGCCTGGTGTTCGCCTGTGACCCGACTTCGGCGGATGCTTCGACGCTGGGGGGCAATGTCGCCATGAACGCCGGGGGAAAGAAGGCTGTGCTCTGGGGCACGGCTCTGGATAACCTGGCCTCCTGGAAAATGGTGACCCCCGACGGGGAGTGGCTCCGGGTGGAACGTCTCAACCATAACTTTGGAAAGATTCACGAGCAGGAGACCGTGCGCTTTCGCCTGCGTTACCACGCGCCGGAAGATGCGGCCTGCCGCGCCCCCCTGCGCGAGACGGTGCTGGAAATCCCGGGGAGCACGTTCCGGAAGGCCGGGCTGGGCAAGGATGTGACGGATAAATTCCTGGCGGGCCTGCCCGGGGTGCAGAAGGAAGGTTGTGACGGCATCATCACTTCGGCCGTGTGGATTCTCCACCGCCTGCCGACGCATACCCGCACGGTGTGTCTGGAATTTTTCGGCCAGGTGCGCGAGGCCGTGCCGTCCATTGTGGAAATCACCGATTTCTTCAAGCCGGGCGGCGGCGGGCTGGCTTCGGGGGTGCAGCTGGCGGGGCTGGAACATCTGGACGAGCGGTATGTGCGGGCCGTGGGCTATGCGACCAAGGCCCGCCGTCAGGAATTGCCGAAGATGGTGCTGATCGGCGATCTGGTCGGGGACGACGAGGAGGCCGTGATGAAGGCGGCCTCCAGCGTGGTCCGCATGGCCAATGCCCGTAGCGGCGAGGGCTTCATCGCGGTCAGCCCGGAAACCCGAAAGAAATTCTGGCTCGACCGCGCCCGGACGGCCGCCATCGCCCGGCACACCAATGCCTTCAAGGTGAATGAGGATGTGGTCATCCCCCTGCCGCGCATGGGAGATTATTGCGACGGGATCGAACGGATCAACATCGAACTATCCATCCGCAACAAGCTGGCCTTGTGCGCGGCACTCCGGGAATATCTTTCGGGCGAGCTGCCCTTGTTCAACCCGGAAGCGGAAGTAGGCAAGAATGAGCTGCTGGAAGACCGGCGGGAGCTGGCCCTGGGGCTGGTCGCCCGGGTCGAGGCACGGTGGCAATGGCTGCTGGCAGGGCTCGACCTGCCTCTGGCCGAGGCGGAGGCGCGGTTTGCGGCGATGGACATCGAGGCCGGGCCACTTCTGAACCGGGCGGAGCAGCCCACGCTCTTTCACCGCCTTCAGGATCATTCCGTGCGGGTTTCCTGCCGCCGCGAGCTGCAAAAGCCGCTGGAGACGATTTTCACGGGGAATGTCTATCGCCTGATCCTCGAACGCCTGAAGACGCTGCATGGCGAAATCCGCAAGGGGCGGGTTTTCGTGGCCTTGCACATGCATGCGGGCGACGGGAATGTGCACACCAACATCCCCGTGAATTCGGATAACTACGCCATGCTGGCCACCGCCAACGAGGCCGTGGAGCGCATCATGGCTCTCGCGCGTCGTCTGGGCGGGGTGATTTCCGGGGAGCATGGCATCGGCATCACCAAGCTGGAGTTTCTCGACGAAACACAGATCGCGCCCTTCCGCGCCTACAAGGCGAAGGTGGATCCGCAGGGGCGATTCAACCAGGGCAAGCTGTTGCCAGGCGGGGATTTGTCCCGCGCTTACACGCCGTCCTTCTCCTTGCTGGGGGTGGAATCGCTCATCATGGAGCAGTCGGAAATCGGCGCGATTTCGGCGATGGTCAAGGACTGCCTGCGCTGCGGGAAGTGCAAGCCCGTGTGCTCGACCCATGTGCCGCGCGCCAACCTGCTCTACAGCCCGCGCAACAAGATTCTGGCCACTTCGCTTTTGATCGAGGCCTTCCTGTACGAGGAGCAGACGCGGCGCGGGATTTCGCTTCAGCATTTCGCAGAGTTTTGCGATGTGGCCGACCATTGCACGGTCTGCCATCGTTGCGTGAAACCTTGCCCGGTGGATATCGACTTTGGCGATGTGTCGATCGCCATGCGGAATTTCCTGCGCGAGCAGGGCCGCGTTCCGGCGAACCCGGGCAAGGCTTTGGCCATGGCTTTCCTCAACGCAACAGAACCGGCAACCATCAAGACCTTGCGGGTGGGCATGGTGGATGTGGGCTATCGCGCCCAGCGGGTGGTGCATCAGATTGCGAAGGCCACCGGTATCACGGAAGCCGCCGTGCGCCAGCCGCCCTCGACGCTGGGCCGTCCTTCCGTGAAGACGCAGGTCATCCATTTCTTCAACAAGCCCATGCCGGCCAATATGCCTTCGCGCACGGCCCGGGCCTTGCTGGGCATCGAGGATGCCACGATGATTCCGGTGATCCGCGACCCGCAGCGCGCCGGGCCAGATGCCGAGGCAGTGTTCTATTTCCCGGGTTGCGGCTCGGAGCGGCTATTCTCGCAGGTGGGGCTGGCAACGCAAGCAATGCTGTTCCACGCCGGGGTGCAGACGGTGTTGCCACCGGGCTATCTGTGTTGCGGTTATCCGCAGATTGCCAGCGGGGACGAGGACAAGGGGCGGCAGATCACGACGGATAACCGGGTGCTGTTTCACCGCATGGCCAATACGCTCAATTATCTGGACATCAAAACGGTGGTCGTCTCCTGTGGAACCTGCATGGATCAGTTGCAGCAGTATCAGTTCGACCGAATCTTTCCTGGTTGCCGTCTGCTCGATATCCACGAATTCCTGCTGGAACGCGGTATCCGTCAGGAGGCCGTCAGCGGGACGCGCTATATGTACCATGACCCTTGCCATACGCCGACGAAAACCCACGCGGCGCAAACCGTGGTGAATACCCTGATGGGGCAGGCCGTGCCGTTCAACGACCGTTGTTGCGGTGAATCCGGCACACTGGCCGTGGCCCGGCCGGATGTCTCGACCCAGGTGCGCTTCCGGAAGCAGTCCGAGATGGAAAAAGGAGCGGCCCGCCTGCGCGAGGATGGCTTCGATGGCAAGGTGAAAATCCTGACTTCCTGCCCTTCCTGCCTGCAAGGGTTGTCCCGATACAACAATGATGCCGGAACACAGGCAGAATTCATGGTCGTCGAGCTGGCCCGGAATATGCTGGGTGAGAATTGGATGCTAGAGTACGTAGACCATGCCCGCCAGGGAGGCGTGGAACGAATATTGCTGTAGCGGCCAGCGCACCTCGTGCAGCCGCGACCAGACAGGAAAGGGCTGCGGAGTGACCGTGATCGCTGAAACATGTGCGTTGTGCCATACGCCAGGGGGGGAGCTCCTCTGGCAGGACGACGTTTGCCGGGTGGTGCGCGTTCTGGAGAACGAAGGGCAGGATTACCCCGGTTTTTGCCGGGTGATCTGGCGCGATCATGTCCGGGAAATGACCGATCTTTCACCCAAAGCGCGGGGGCATCTGATGCAGGTGGTGTTTGCCACGGAAAGTGCCGTGCGCGAGGCGTTTCGCCCGGACAAGATCAATCTGGCCAGCCTGGGCAATCTCACACCGCATCTGCACTGGCATGTGATTCCGCGCTGGCGGGAGGACACCTGCTTTCCCTCGCCGATCTGGGCGAATTCGCGCCGCCCGTCCATGATGTCCGGGCGCGTTCCCGAAGTCTCGCTTTCAGCCCTGAAACATCATCTTGTCCGTCATCTGGCGGAACTTCATCAGGAGCAGCGCACATGAACGCACAGGTATTGACGGACGGACTGGCGGGGCTTTTGCATTTTGACCTGCCGGAATTCCACGGAGAGCATGCCCCGGACTTTCTCACGCCGTCGGAATGCAAGAAATGGCTGGCGGGTGTCGCCATTACCAATGCAGCACTGGCCCAGGGGCAACTGGAACATCAGATCGAACTGCTGAACCGTTTTTCTGTCCCCTTCGCCGACCGCCTGAAAATCGCCGATCTCCTGCGGAGCCCCTGTTATTTCGTGCATGGTGAATTCCTCAAGCGTTTCGCGCTCAGGCGGCCCAGTTTCCCGATGGGCAGCATGGAACAGATGACTTTCGATGCCAGCCAGTCGCTCTGGCAGGGCTTGATGACGGCTTATCTGCACTGCCTGCAGGCACTGCTGGAAAAGGCAGGGCAAGTGAAGCGGCTGGGTAACGGCGACCGCGAGGCGGCGGCGATGGCGGCATCGCGGGCCCTGGCCATCGCCCAGTCTGTTTTTCTCGACCATTGCTCGGTGGGGGTAAAACCGGAGGCCGCTTTCTGGCGTCGTCTGCACCGCATCTATCTTGCGGCGGAAATCCTGGGGGTTGCGGATATGGCCGTGGCCGACAAACTCGCCCGGGGCAGCGAGGTGAGCCCGGCTCTGCTGTATGTCGAAACACTGCTTCTGGCTGCCGCGCGCCCTTATACGCTGCGCCCGAAACAGCTGGCCAACGTCGTGTATTGGGCGCATCGCTGGGCAGGCAAGGTGAGCCTGCTGCCCTCGCCGCCTGCCGACCTTCGCACACCACCGCTTTGCGCCAATCTGGCCGACGCCCTGCCCGCCGGTTTTGTCGCCCCTTCCACGCAAACCAGCGCCGATTCCGCCCTGCGCTGGCTCGACCTGGCCATGCTGCGAAAAACCATCAAGCAACGCTTGCTCAAACTGGCCGCCGGAGCCACACCGCAAGAGCTCAAGCTGGGCAAAAACTGCACCCAGCCAGGATGCGAGCGTCTGCTGCGGCAGGTTTATGGCGACTGGTGCAAGGGCGGCCGCCGCCCTGCGGGCGAGGCGGCCAGTGAGGAGACAACACATGCTTACGAAATCACGATTGGCAGCGAGGCGATTCACTACCATCTGAGCGGCAATCTTTTTCGTAACCCGGCGCAATCTCCTTATCTGAACAAGAAGGCTGCCGATGAAATCGCGACTTTCGGCCATGTCGCGACCCGGCATGATGCCCGGGAAAAGGCCAGCTCGAATGCACGCTATCCGCTTGAAGCCTGGCAATCCTGCCGTGAATCCCTGAACGATATCGAGCTGCAACGCCCCATGGAACCGGCCGGCAGCCCGCTGCATTCCGATGGCCTGGTGGCGGTGCGCCGCCGGGGGGATGGCGGCTTTCAGCTGGCCCGCCTGAGCTGGCTGCTGGTAGCACCGGATACGGCAACTTTGCATATCGCCTTGCACCTGATGCCGGGCGTGGCTCGCGCCGTAACGGTGAGCATCCCGGGCAGTGGTGCTGCCGCCCGGGCACGCCATGATCGCGGCTACTGTCTGCCGGCCATCGAATCCTTGCAGCAGGCCGCTACGGTACTGATTCCGGCAGGCTGCTTCCGCCTGGGGCTGGTGATCGAAATCAGCGACGATGGTGTCCGCCGTGTCCGTTTGGGGCAGCTGCTCGATCGCGGCGTGGATTTCGACCGCTGCACTTACGATATGGCTTAGGCGTGTGGATATGTGTGAAAATCGCAGGGCTGGCGGGTAAAAGATTGATTTATGTCATTTATCTGAACCCGGAAAACCATACCATTACCAGTAGTCAGTGATTTTTTAACTCAAGGAGGCTTTACATGACGCGTCAGATTCAACCCAAACTCCTCGCCGCCGCGCTGGTTTCCGCGCTGGCTGCTTTCCCGGCGACCCAGGCACAGGCGCAATCGGCTTGCGGTGCATTGCCGAACAACGTTAACTATTCTCTGGCATTGACAGTCAGCGGCAGCTGCCATGCCGTATCCACCACCACGGCTGACCAGTTCATCGACAAGCTGTCGACTTCCGGCCTGAATTCCATGGGCCTGGGCTATAACGGCACGCAGGTGGCCAGCATCAACGCCAGCTTCAACACGCTGGGCATGAACATCGTTTACCCGAACGCCGGTTTCACGGGGTCGGGCGCGACACTGAACTTCGCCATCCCCGGCCTGAACATCAACAAGACCTTCACCGGCACGGATCGTGACGACAGCAAGCGTCAGTTGTCCGATTACCTGAAGAAAACCGACCTCATCGGCAAGATCATGAAGTATCAGGCCGAACATACGCCGACCAGCCCGCTGACCGGTGCAGGCGGCCTGCTCCCCAGCACCACGGCTGCAGATTTCAACCAGAACTTCACCGATACCGCGACCAACATCGCCGCACCGCTGGCTGCCGTCAAGCAGGAAGCCGGAGCCGACACGAACCTGATCGGCGCGGCACTTTCCTACAGCTCCTTGTCGACCAAGGATCGCGATACCAAGGTGGTTTCCATCCCGCTGTCCTACACCATCCGCAATGACATGGACCCGCGCCGCCAGCTGGTACTGAGCCTGCCGATCACCCAGATCGAAACCGCCGGAGCCAAGTCTTACCACACGGGCCTGGGTGTGGCCTATCGCATGCCGATGAACGACAGCTGGACGCTGACCCCCTCGGGCCGCATCTCGGTGGTGGGTTCCAAGGATCTGGCGACGGTGGCCGGCCTTTACTCCGTGTCTTTGACGAGCACCTATGTCTGGACGCTGCCGGATTTCGATGTGGCCATGGGCAACATGATCGGCTACAACAAGACCATGAAGATCAAGTCGGGCGATTACTCCTTCGATCCTGATATTCAGTCGACCGTGCTGCGTAACGGCGTGATGCTCTCCCAGCCTGTAACCCTGGGTGGCAAGAAGATGTCGGTCGAGTACTCCCTGATCGACACCCGCTACACCGGTACGAAGCTCTACACCGACAACACGCAGGAACTCAGCGTGACGCTCGGCACGAACAAGCGCGCCTATTCCTCGCGCAGCTTCTTCCGCGCCGGTCTGAGCTATATCCATGGCAAGGACACCGACGGCTTCACCCTGAACTTCGGCTACTGGTTCTAAACCGCCCGATTTCATGTTGCCTGATGCAGGGCGGCCGGGTTTCCCGGTCGCCCTGTTTTTCCTGAATGAGCAGGCAGGCGCATCCCCTGACAAGGAGTTTTGCCATGCGCCAGAGAATTTCCGCCGTCCGTTTTCTGCGGCATGCAGCTGCAGTACTGGTGGCATCACTGAGTCTGACGGCAATAGCCGACAGCAGCAGCCAGCAATTTGAGTATGCGGCCAATGGCCGGTTCGACGAGCTGCAAAAGCTCCTCGAAGCCGAGGAGGCAGGGCGTGCCCTGAACACGCGCGATCGTCACGCCCTGTGTTTTGCTTACTCCAAGACGAAACGCTACAACAAGCTGCTACCCTGCCTCGACAAGCTGGCGGAAAACGTCCGCAAGGGTGATTTGCGTACCCGCCTGTTCGGGCTGGATGACGCCACGCCCACGATCTACATCATGCGTGCCGATGCGCTGATCGAGCTGGGGCAATACGCCAAAGCCATCGAGGAGGCGCAAAAGGGCCTCAAGTGGCTGCGCGACGAGGATAGCGACGATCTCGACATGGTGGTGCACACGCTTGCAGATTTGTCCCTGGCCTCGACCTTGAGCGGCAACCGTAACGAGGGCGAGCGTTATGCCAATGAACTTGCGCGGACCAACACCTCGCTGCTGGGGAATTCTGATTACGCCAATGCGCGCGCCATGGCACTGGGGCGGGTGTATATGGCCCTGGGCGATTACCCCCGGGCACTGGCCGGCATCCGTAGCGACACCACCTTCAAGCTGAAGGCTTTTCTGGATAACCTCGTCAGCGGGGCCTTGTTCCGGGGCATGAGCAACTGGGCCTGGGCCGAGCTGCCGCGTGGCTTCATGATCAACAAGGCCTTGCTGGAAACCGGCCAGATGTCCGAGGCAAAAGCGGGTTTCGACGAGCTTCTGAAAATCCCGCAGGTCAAGGAAAACGGCGAAATTTACTGGTTGATCCTCAACGACCGCGCCCGGATTGCCGAGGAAGATAACGACCGCGAAATGGCCATCCGCCTTTACAAGGAGGCCATCGACATCATCGAGTCGCAGCGTTCGAGCATCAACACCGAAGCTAACAAGATCGGTTTTGTAGGTGACAAGCAGGCTGTCTATGGCCGCCTCGTCGCTGCCCTGTTCAAGCTGAACCGGGCCTCGGAGGCTTATGAATACATCGAACGCGCCAAAGCCCGCGCCCTGGTGGATCTGCTGGCCAACAAGGAAGATTTCGCCCTCCCGCCGCTGGCCGCCAAGCAGGCAGCACCGCTGCTGGCCAGCTATCGCGCTGCTGAAAGCGAGGCACTGGCCCAGGCCCCGCTCGATATGGCAGCCACGACGAAAACCGGCCAGCGCAATCTGGTGGTGAAAAAGGGGGCGGAACTCAACAGTGTCGCCCCTGAACTGGCTTCCCTGGTTTCTGTGACCTCCGTGCCCGTCAAGGAAATTCTGGAGCATTTGTCAAAGAACGAAGCCATCGTCGAGTATTACTTTCACGGCAAGGATCTTTACGCCATTGTCTTGTCCGAAGCCGGGGTGCGCGCGGCCCGTATCGACGGGCGGGACCTCGAAGAGCGCATCCGGGAATTTCGCAGCCAGATCGACCGGCGCGAAGAGGGTGTGGGCCCGCAGTCGCAGGCACTTTACGACCGGCTCATCCGTCCATTGGCTGCCGACATCGGCGGGCGGGATTTGCTGATCATCCCCCATGGAGCCTTGCATTACCTGCCTTTTGCCGCCTTGCACGATGGCCGGAACTTTCTGGCGGCAGAACATTCGTTGCGTTATCTTCCCAGTGCCAGCGTACTGAAATACCTGAAACCTCCCCGCACACAGCGGCCAGAATCCGTACTGATCTTTGGGAATCCGGATCTGGGTAACCCGAAACTCGATCTGCCGAATGCGGAAATCGAGGCGAAGGCGATTGCCGATCTGGTTCCGGGCAGCGAGCTGCTGGTGCGGAAGAAGGCTTCAGAAGCCGCCTTCAAGCAATTCGCCCCGAGCTTTCGTTATCTGCACATCGCTTCCCACGGGCAGTTCAACGCCAGTAACGCGCTCGATTCACGCCTGCTGTTAAGCCAAGATGGCGGCCAGGATGGCGGCCAGGATGGCTCGCTGACTGTCGGCGAGCTGTACAGCGTCCGGCTCGATGTTGATCTTACGACGCTGAGCGCCTGCGAAACAGGTCTGGGCAAGGTCTTGAGCGGGGATGACGTGGTAGGTCTCACGCGCGGTTTTCTTTATGCAGGCAGCAGCAGCGTCGTAGCCAGCCTCTGGGAAGTCGATGACCTGGCAACCGCCGAGCTGATGAAAGCGTTCTACACCCGGCTGAAAGCCGGAGTGCCCCAAAAACTGGCCTTGCGCGAAGCGCAGATGGAAGTCCGCAAGAGCTTTCCCCATCCTTTCTTCTGGGCGGCCTTTTTCATTACAGGCCAGGGTAGCTGAAGCGGAGCAGGCTCGATGGTGATTCGGGGCGAATAATGATTCGCCCCTACGGAGCAATGAGCAATCAGCGTACCGCTGACCTGCTCCCCGCCAGCCGTACCAATCTAAAGTTAGCGAAGTCCGTCAAATTTATGGGGAATGACGGACATGAAGAGAACACGATTTACCGAAGAACAGATCATCGGCTTTCTGAAACAGGCTGAAGCCGGGATGCCGATCAAGGAACTCTGCCGCCAAGGCGGGTTCAGCGATGCCACCTTCTACAAGTGGCGCGCGCGCCACCGGCCGAGCTGCCGATGTCGATCATGTCCTGGGCGATTTTGGAGAACTCGCCTTTCAACGCACGGCGCGCATCCTCTACCAGATGCGCCATGTCCAGCGGCAAGCTGGCGGCGTCTCCCCGGACACGGGTCTCGGCCGGCTCGAACTCCAGCGCCCCCATGCTTCGCCGCCCTACGTACAACAGCCGTTGCAGCGTGGTGACATCCTTGGGCAACACCCCGCGACGCGACAGATATTCATCGATCAGCGCATTGCCGAATTTGTCCGGCAATGCATCGGCCAACAGTCCGGGGAGACCGTAATACGTCTCCTGCGACAAGGAGGGAAAGCTGAAACGGCGCTTCGACTTCAGCTTCATGAGGATGGGCGAGAGCTCGAGACGCCCTTTTTCGAACTCGGGGGAATAGCTGAATTCATAGAACCCCGGCTTGCTCTTGAGTGGCGCCACCGCCCCCACGAACTGCCCCCAGAGATTGACCTGTACGGCCTTGATCTCATCCATCGCTTATTCCTTGGCCAAGCTTGCCTTGCGCGGCGCACGCTTGCGGGCCCGCTTTGCTTTTTTTTGCTCTTCAGCCAATACATCCAGAGGGCTCGGGCTATCGGCATCGGGCACCAATCCGGTCAGGCCATCGAGCAAGTCCATGGCGCGCAGTATGGCAATGAGATTTCGCAGCGTGATCGCTCCGGTCTTTTCAAACCGTTTCAACGGCGTCAGGCCGATGCCGCTTTTGTGCGCGAGGTCAGCCTGGGTCAAGCCGGCACCATTGGGGGATACCCGCCAGGCTTTCAACGCCGAGGCAAGTGTGTGCGCCACCTCATCATTGGTCATTCGATAGATACTCATAGTCCAATCTTAGCCCATTAACAAGCAATCAGAAGCCACTTGGGACTAATTTTAGAATACTATGAATTTACGTCAACAAAGGGGCTATTTTTAGCCCTCTAAAAACAAATAGTGCTCATAAGAATCTATTTTTAGACTCCAGGCTTGATTTTATTGCCTACAGAAATCCAATCGATGCGTAACCCTCCAACCGCCCCATGGTGGCCTACGAAGCCGTATGCGGTAGCGGCTCCGTGCGAAGGGGGTTCGGGGCGAAGGGGGTTCGGGGCGAATAATGATTCGCCCCTACGGGGTGGGTGCGCCTTCTGTTTTCGTCATGCCCCCGTGATTTGTGAGCTGCGACGCGTCACCCCCGCCCGGTCAGTGCCCCATGCACCAGCGCACCGAGCTCCCGCTCCAGAAGGATGGGGTCGCCAGAGTTGAGCTCGACCAGGCGGCGCAGTGCCGTGATGCTGTCGAGGTCGATTTCATTACAACGCAGCCCGATGCGCTGCCCGGCGATGTGCATGACGGTCATCTGCATGCGGATCGAGATTTCCGGGGAGAGGTCAACCTGCAAACGGCAGGTGTCGCCCGGGCTGAGCGTTCCGTGCTCATCCATTTCAAGCAAGGCTCCCTTGAGCGAAATGTCGCCCAGGCGGCACTCGCGGGCAACACCTTCCTTGTTGGTCAGACGGGCCAGGGATTGAAAGGGCGCGCGCCAGAAATCGCGGCGTTCGGCTGAGGAATTCATGCTTTCTCCTGTCGAGGGGAGCGGTTGGAGGGAGAAGGGCAGACGGAAAAATCGTGGCCACAAAAGTATCGCGCCAGGGGGCAGGGGCTGTCGAGATCATCGAGGCCACAATGATGTTCCCGCGCACATTCGTGTTGTGTCTGGTCCAGTAGCACGGGAATGTCGCGGCACGGGCAAACCAGGAAAGGCGAGTCGAACATGACGGCATCCTGCATTCTGGCGGTGTTTCATTATAGTTTGGCCGCAATCAAGCTCATTCGATTTCGGCAGCCTCGACAAAAATCAGTTCGCAGGAGCCGCCGCCGCTATCGGTTCGGCTCAGCGAGCTTCGCCAGTGCCAGCCGTCCTCACGCCGGACTTCCACCAGCCAGCCCTTGATTTTGACGAAGCGACCTTCGCTGGCCTGTTCGAGGCTGCGCTCTACGGCGGGGCTGGCGGGTATCAGGTGCATATTGGCGGAAGATGCGACGATTTCCGGCAGGGGGATAGGAGGTTCGTTCTTCCAGCTGTAGTAGTACCAGCGACCGCGCTGCGAGATGTTCAGCGCGCCATAGATTTCCGGATCAGCCATGCGTTTCCAGCCCAAGGCCAGGTCCATGGGGGAGAGCCCCGATTCTGTGCCGACGTAATAATCCGACCGTGACAGTACCCGGGCCCGGATCATGAAGCCTGCGAGGGGCTGGACATGGAATCCCTTGAATTTGAAGCCGGGTTTGTTCGTGTCCGTTTGTTCCGGTTCGTCGCCGAAACGTGCCCCCGAGAGCGCGTAGGACTGGATCTGGTGGTCATCTTGCTGTCTTTGCGCCCGGATGGCCGCATAGCCCAGCAGGATGACCGCCAGAAGGATCAGCCCGGCTTTTTTGTTCATGACAGATGGAAGGATGTGCTCAGAGCGCGCTACCGCCGACAGTCAGCCCGTTGATCTTCAGGGTGGGCTGGCCGACACCGACGGGCACGCTCTGGCCTTCCTTGCCGCAAGTGCCAACGCCTGGGTCGAGTGCCAGATCATTGCCGATCATGCTGACGTGCTGCAATACTTCCGGGCCGTTACCGATCAGGGTGGCTCCCTTGACGGGGGTGGTGATCTTGCCGTTTTCGATCAGATAGGCTTCGGCGGCGGAAAAAACGAATTTTCCGCTGGTGATGTCGACCTGCCCGCCACCGAAGTTGGCGGCATAAAGTCCCTTTTTTACGGAAGCGATGATTTCCTGCGGGTCTTTGTCGCCATTCATCATGCAGGTGTTTGTCATGCGTGGCAGGGGAAGATGGGCGTAGGACTCGCGGCGGCCATTGCCTGTGGGCTCGACTCCCATCAGGCGGGCGTTGAGGCTGTCTTGCAGATAGCCAGTCAGGATGCCGTCCTCGATCAGCACGGTGCGGCGCGTGGGGTTGCCTTCGTCGTCGACGGAGAGTGAGCCGCGCCGTTTCACGAGCGTGCCATCGTCGACGACGGTCACTCCCCGCGCGGCGACCCGCTCGCCCACACGGCCGGAAAACGCCGAGCTGCCCTTGCGGTTGAAATCGCCTTCCAGCCCGTGGCCAATGGCTTCGTGCAGCAGGATGCCAGGCCAGCCCGGTCCGAGAACGACTGTCATGGCCCCGGCCGGCGCGGGTTTGGCGGCCAGATTGACGCTGGCCTGATGCACGGCACGGCTGGCGTAATCCTTCAGGACGGCATCGGTGAAATAGCTGTAATCGAAACGGCCGCCGCCGCCGGAAGAGCCCATTTCCCGTCGGCCCTGATCGACCATGATGACGGATACCGACATACGCACCAGAGGGCGCACATCGGCCACCATCTGGCCATCGCTTCGTGCGACCAGAATGACTTCCCAGGTGCCGGCAAGGCTGGCCATGACTTCGACGACACGCGGATCGAGGGCGCGGGCATAACCTTCCAGACGTTCGAGCAGATGGACTTTTTCAACATCGGCCAGATCAGCGATGGGGTCGATGGCCGGATAAAGCGCGTTGGCGGAGAGCACGCGATTGGGCTGGCGCAGGAGCGGGGCTATCCCCCGCCCTCCCTGGGCAGCGATTGCGCGCGTGGCCTGTGCTGCGTCCTGCAAGGCGGAGAGGCTGATGTCGTCGGAATAGGCAAACGCGGTTTTCTCGCCGCTGATGGCGCGTACCCCGACGCCTTGTTCGATATTGAAACTCCCGGATTTGACGATGCCTTCTTCCAGGCTCCAGCCTTCAGAGCGGGCGTACTGGAAATAAAGGTCGGCGTAATCCAGGCGGTGGCCGAACATCTGGGAAAAGACGTTGTCCAGCCGCATCGAGGTGAGCTGGTAGGGCATCAGCAGACATTTCTCGGCGATGCGGAAGTTGTTTTGCATGTCGGTGGCGAAGGTCATGGGGTGTCCTCGTTTGTCCTCGTTTATCCTCGTGTCCCTTTTGGGTGACGATGGGCCGGATGTTGAATTTAGCGTGTGCGATGTCGCAAGGCAGGCAGGCTGTTGCGGATTTCCGCCAGCCGTTCGGCATCGAAGTGGCCCAGTGCGATACCCGGGCCTTTGTCCAGACGGGCAACGATGTCGCCCCAGGGGTCAACCAGCATGCTGTTGCCATGGGTTAGCCGCCCGCCGGGGTGCAGCCCGCCCTGAGCGGCAGCCAGCACATAACACTGGTTTTCGACGGCGCGCGCGCGCAGCAGCAGCTCCCAGTGGGCGCGCCCCGTGGTTTCCGTAAAGGCAGCCGGTACGATCAGCAGGTCGATTTCTCCCATGGCGCGAAACATCTCCGGAAAGCGCAGATCGTAGCAAATCGCCAGGCCGATGCGGCGAATATCGCCCAGCCCCGGGGTTTCAACGGTGACGATCTGATGGCCCGGTTCGATATGCAAACGCTCGTCGTAGGATTCCTCGCCCCGCCGGAATCCAAAAAGATGAATCTTGTCATAGCGCGCTACGCGCCGCCCGGCCGGGTCATGCACCAGGCAAGCGTTACGCAGCTTCGCCGGGGCATCGCCGCACAGCGGGATCGACCCGCCCACCAGCCAGATACCATGGCGGCGGGCCGCTTCCGACAGAAAATGCTGGATAGGTGCGTCAGGGCTGCCCCCCCGGTTTTCCTCGTCCTCCTCCCGTGCGGCCAGCCGTTCAGCATCGGTTGCGCCGATCAGGGGAAAGTATTCGGGCAGGGCGATCAGCCGCGCGCCCTGTTGGGCAGCCTGGGCAATCAGCCTGTCAGCCTCGATGAGATTGGCGGCAACTTCCGGGCCGGAAATCATCTGGATGGCGGCGATGGGCAGTGGGGAAAACATGGTCATTCCTTGCTTTCCACGGGCGATACCCGGGGCGTCCGGGGAGATTGCTGTTCGGCCGGTGGTGTCGGTGTCGGTGTCGGTGTCGGTGTCGGTGTTGCTCCGATTTTTTCGACCCTGGGGTCATCCCATCGGCCTGTGACGGCGTATTCAAAAGCAAAGGCCTGATCGAGCGGATCGCGCATGACTTTCTGTGCGAGCCAGGCCAGCGCGCCAGCCGCCGGGTTGGCAATCATCGCGCCGACGGCCAGCGATTCTCCGATGGCGGGTTGTACGCGCACTTTCAGGTTCTGTGTCTCCTGCGGCACATTGGCGTTTCCGCTCATCAAGACCTTGGCTGCCGGGCCCTGGATTTTCAGATCCTGCGTGCTGATGACGCCCTGGCTCAGGGCGAGTTGTCCGTCGATGCTGTCAAAGGCGAAGCCCTGGCTGAAGACATCCCGGAAATCGAGCGTGATCCGGCGCGGCAGGGATTGCAGGCTGAGGATGCCCAGCAGGCGGCCCACCCCCGGTTCGAGCTTGTTGAACTGGCCGCCTTCGGCATGTAGCCTGAGATCGCCTGCCAGTGTCGGGTAGTCGATGATGTAAGGCAGGCCGGCCCAGGTGAGCTGGCCTTCCAGGCTTGCGCTACCGCGCTTGAGGGCGTCTGCGTAGCCTAAGCGTAGCAGCAGTTTTTCGATGTTTTTTGTCGCCAGTGAAAACTTGAGCTGGGTGTCGGGCTGGCTCATGCCGGGACGCCAGCGCCCGCTGCCCGTCAGCCGGGCGTCGGGGTTGTCGATGTCGAGGCTGGCTTCCCAGGCGGCATTGCGCTGGTCAGCCGAGAGTTTGAGCCGCCCAAGATCCTTGCCTTGCAGGATGAAACGCTCGACGTCGATATCCAGCCCCGGCAATTTTTCGACCCGGGCGGCAGACGGGTTGCCGACGGTTTCCCTTGCGGCAGGCTTGTCGCGGTGGAGAGAGAGCTGCTTCAGGTGGGCTGTCAGCCGCCCGCGATCCCGCCCGCGCCAGCTCAGTTCACCGGAAATATCGCGGCTTTTCATGTCGATGTTCCAGGTGTCGTCGTTTTTCAGGCGTGCCCGGGCATCCAGATCAGCCACGCTGTAGCCGAATGCCGTGAGGAGGGGTGTCTTGAAGGCAAGGCCGGTGAGCGGCAAGGAAGGGAGTGCCGCATCGCTGTTGCCCGGGCTTGTGGATGCCGGAGTCGCAAACAGGTCGCGCCAGGGATCCACGTCGATGCGGGGCAGGTTCAGTGCCAGCAGCACACCCTTGTCTGGCAGGGCCAGCGGAGTGCCGATGGCGATGGCCCCGCGTTCGATTCGCATCGTGTCATGCGCGGTATTGTCGCGGCGGCGGATCAGGCGGGCGGCCAGGGTGTTGTCCAGCGTGATGTCGATCTGATCCCCGGCTGCATTCGCTGTCGTGGCGGGTAGTTCGCGGCGTTCGATGCGTAGCGGCATCGCTACGCTGGCACTTTTGTTGAAAGGCTCGGGCAGGCTGGAAGATAGCCCTTGCAAGCGGGATTCCAGCACCAGTTCGGTATTTTTCTTGCGGGCAAGTACCCGCCCCTGCCAGGTAGTGTTGCCCGAGAGGTGGTCGAGCAGCGCGTGGGGCCATTGCGAACGCAGGTCGGCGATATTCAGCCGCCCGGCTGCTTTGACTTCGACTGCGCCATTCCCTGCCGTTTTCAGGTCGAAGGATAGTGGCATGCCCAGCAGGGTGGCGCGCATGCCTTCGGCTGTCAGTGTGTCCCCCGTGAATTGCAGGCGTCCCTGAACATCGCCCAGCATGGGCAGTTCTGTATCCACCTTGATCCGGTTGGCGTTGAACTGATAACGGCCATCGATTCGCGCATCGGCCAGACGGTTCAGCGGCAAGAGCAGTTTGAGGTCGAGCGCGCCATTGCCCTGGGCTGTCATGTCTTCGGTGAAATGGCCGATCTGCTCGCCGACCGGGCTGGTTTCGATGAAGCGCAGGAAATCTGCCGTTGGCCCGCTGGCTTTGCCGCTGATGGATAGCTGCGGATCGGTTGCGCCCAGATCAGGGATTTCTGCGCGAACCTGGCTGAGCGCGACACCGTAGAGTGAAGCGCGTTCAGCCGTGATGGTCATGCGTTTTCCCGCAAATTCGAGCGCGCCCTGGATGTTGTCGATCTGCGGCCAGCCTTCGGCGTAATTCAGGTTGGCCCCCTGAACATGTCCCTTGACTTCAAAGATGCCCGAGCCGTCATCAAAGGGGAAATGCTGCAAGTCGCCCTTGAGGCGCAAGGTAGTGTCGTTGCTGTGGCCGCCGATGAGTGAGGTTCGCAGCCAGTCGCGCACTTCCTGCCCTGCGACAATCGGGATGTATCGCCAGACGGCGTTACCCTGGCCGCGCGTCAGGCGGGCCGAGAGGTCGATGACGCCAGCGGTCTGGCCGCTGTGCGGGTAGGTGTAGTTTCCGCTCACGACGCCAGCGGCGTCCTGGTTTTCGAAACGTGCTTCCTGCAGGTGAACGTCGATGGCATTTTGATCTGCCGTCCAGCTCGCCCGGGCTTCCAGCTTGCCCAGTTCGATACGCGGATCGGCAAAAATTTCGGGTAAGGCCAGCGCGGCTTCCTGGCTGTCCAGGCGGAAACTGCCGCCTTTTTCGTCCCCCCGGACACTTCCCGTGAGCCCGGTAAAGCCCGGTAGCGCACCTTGTGCATTCAGGCTGAGCCGGGAGAAACTGGCCTGGATGCCATATTTTTCGAGCACGGGAAGCTCGTCGACGCCCGGGTTCCCGGGGGGCTTGAGGCTCCAGCTGACCTTGAGATCCTGCAAGAGGCCGCGAGGTGCGTAATCAGCGAGCTGACGTCGTGTCGCCACGTCGAAAGGCAGGCGTTCTGCCAGCCGGGCCAGGGTGTCGAAGTCCAGCTGGTTCGCGCTGAAGCTGCCCGTGGCCAGGGTTTGCGGTGTGGCGTCGTTCCAGTCGAAATCGAAATCGGTCGGATCAACGTGCAGGCCGTCCTGCAGCCGCAAGGAGAGATGCCTAGCACTGGCAGCATAGCCGTTTTTCCGGACACGGCCTTCCACCCGCCCTGTCAGTGACTGCAGTGTGATGGCGGGTTGTGATTTTCCCAGTTGCAGCTCAACGTCGTGCAGCGCGATGTCGGCGGTCATGGCGATGGCCTGCTGGCGGGCAACGGAGGCCCACAGGCGCACCGCACCGCTGCCCCGGGAGAGCTTGACCGGGTAATCGACCCACTGCCGCCAGATCGCCAGATCGGCGTAATCCAGCGCGACATAGGCATCACCCTGCCAGTCAGCCAGATGGCCAGGATCGCTACCCCGGAAGTCGCCGCGCAGATCGAGGCGGGAAGCCAGTGCTTCCGGGGGCTCTGCCGTGAGCCCGAAACGATGCCTGCGGCCATTGTTTTGCAGCAGCAGATTGAGGCGCGAGAGTGTCAGTGGCGGTGCGTTGCGCCATTGGTCGTTCCATTCGATGCGGGCATCGCGGATGATGACGCGGGGCTGGGCCAGCACCCATTCGGCCAATGCGTTGTCCTGCGTATTGGCATGGGTGTCGACCGGCAGGCCGGCGATGGTGATGCGGCCGTTGGGGTCGCGCCGGATGTTGAGCGAGGGGGCGAGAAGTTCCAGCCGTTTCAGGCGCAAATCGAAAAACAGGAGAGAGGTCCAGGACAATTCGGCTTCGATGTTGTCGAGGGTGAGCGCGGGCCGGTGCTGGCGGTCGTGCAGCTGTACCCCGTGCAGGGAAAGCCAGGGGTTCAGCCCGTTCCAGTGAGCGTCGATATGGCCGATGGCCACGGGTAGTTCGAGCGAGGAAGACAGCAGCCGTTCGAGATCGCCCCGGTAATCTTCGACATGAGGCAGGAGAACGTAGCGCAGCCCGAGAATCAGCAGGGCGAAGATGAAATACGCCGTCAGGAGCACCCGCCCGGCCAGCTTTGCCAGACGCACGGCCCAATACCGGCGCGTTTTTGCGGCGGTGGGGCAGACAGTCGGCGAGGCGGCACGGGGTTCGATGGCGATGGGCGTTACTGAAAGGGGCAGTCGGAAAACAAGGGGCAATGCGTTTTCCCGGAAACCGGGGGCGGGCACTAGAATGACGCGTTGCCGTGATGATTCCAGATCATGACGCCACTCTTTGCCACTCTTCTTGCGTAATCGCCGATTTTAACCGAATGACCTCCTGCCCGACGCCTGATGAATGCCTTGAGCGAGCCTTGCAAGGATCCCGCGCTCTCGCCCGCCTGCTGACTGCCCGCCCGGCCCTGGCCGGGGAACTGCTCGCCCATCTGCATGAACCCCTCGATGCTGCGGCCATCCGGGGTTTTTTGCCGGAGACGCTCACCGAAGATAACCTCAAGCCCGCCTTGCGCGAGCTCAAGCAGCGTGCCTTTGCGCGCATCGTCACGCGGGATCTGGCCGGGCTGGCTCCGCTGGAGGAAGTGACCGAGGCCATGACGCTGATCGCGGAAATCAGCCTGGCCACGGCGCAGCGGGTACTCATGCAGACACTGACAGCGCGTTATGGCACACCGCGTAACGCAGACGGCGTGCCCCAGCAGCTCATCGTCATCGGCATGGGCAAGCTCGGCGGCCGCGAGCTCAATGTTTCTTCGGATATCGACCTGATTTTTGTCTACCCCGAAGAAGGTGAAACCGACGGCCAGGAACATGGCCTGAAGCGTATCGACAATTTCGACTTCTTCTCGCGGCTGGGGCGGCAGCTCATCAACGCCATTGCCGACATGACAGGCGAGGGCCAGGTCTTTCGGGTCGACATGCGGCTTCGTCCCAACGGGGATTCCGGCCCGCTGGTGTGCAGCCTCGACACGCTGGAAAATTATTTCATCACCCAGGGGCGTGAATGGGAACGCTATGCCTGGATCAAGGCCAGGCCGCTGCCCACGATGACAGGCGATGAGGCTCTTTTGCAAGGCTGGCTGACGGATCTCGAAACCCTGCGCCGTCCTTTCGTCTTTCGGAAATACCTCGATTTCGGGGCCATCAACGCCATGCGCGAACTGCATGCCCAGATACGTCGCGAAGTCGCCCGCAAAGATATGGCGGGTAACGTCAAGCTCGGCCCGGGCGGCATCCGCGAGATCGAGTTTATCGCCCAGGTTTTCCAGCTGATTCGTGGCGGGCGTGACAAACCCTTGCAGATCAAGCCGACCCGGCAGGTCTTGCCTCTCCTGGCTGAACGTCGGCAGCTGAGTACGGATTCCGTGCGTGAGCTGTCTGCCGCCTATGTTTTCCTGCGCCGCCTGGAGCATCGTCTGCAGTATCTCGATGACGCACAGACGCACAGCCTGCCGACATCGCCGGAAGATCAGCAGGCCGTGGCACTTTCCATGGCCTTTTCCAGCTTTGACGCGCTGCTGGCTGAACTCGACGATCATCGCCAGGCGGTCGCCGGGTATTTCGAGGCCGTCTTTTCCGATCCGAACAAGGATCGTTCTGCCCGGGAAAATCTCTGGTCGCCAGACGGGGAAGGCGGGCTCGATACCGCACCAGCAGGGCAGGATGACATGGCAGCGCGTCTGGCCCGTCTGGGTTACCGCGATGGTGCTCTTGTCGCCGCGCGCCTTCAGGCCACCCGCAGCGGGAACCGCTATCAGCAGATGCCGGAAGCCGCCCGCAGCCGTCTCGATGCCCTGGCTCCGCTGGTGATCGACGCCTGTCTGACCACCGCCCATCCCGATGAAGCCCTGATCCGCATCCTCGATCTGCTCGAAACCCTCAGTCGCCGTCCTGCGTATTTCTCGCTGCTGCTTCAATATCCGCAAGCCTTGCGGCGGCTGGCGCAACTCGAAGCGGCCTCGGCCTGGGCTGCGGATTACCTGAAAAACCATCCCGTGCTGCTCGATGAGCTGCTGGACCCGGGCATTCTCGAACTGGCACCCGACTGGGCTGCTTTCTTCTTGCAACTTGAACAGACGCTGGAAGCTGTCGAGCCGGATACCGAGCAGCAGATGGATTTGCTGCGCGAAGCGCATCATGCCCAGGTTTTTCGCCTGCTGGTGCAGGATATCAACGGGGTGCTGACGGTGGAGACGCTCTCCGACCATCTCTCCGCGCTGGCAGATGGCATCCTGACGCTGACCCTGAAATTTTCCTGGCGCAAGATAGCCAAGCGGCATCTCGACACACCCCGCATTGCTGTCATCAGCTACGGCAAGCTGGGCGGCAAGGAGCTGGGCTATGCCTCCGATCTCGACATCGTATTCCTGATGGACGACGAATCTCCGGCCGCTGCGGAAAACTATGCGCGCCTGTCGACCCGTCTGAACACCTGGCTCTCCAGCCAGACTGCCGCCGGGCAGCTCTTCGAGATCGACGTTCGCCTGCGTCCCAACGGGGATGCGGGGGTGCTGGTCAGCTCGCTGGCGGCGTTCCGGCAATATCAGCTCGAATCCGCCTGGCTTTGGGAGCATCAGGCACTCACCCGTGCCCGTTTTTCTGCGGGGGATGCAGCCATCGGCGCAGCCTTTGAAGACATCCGTACGGAAGTGCTTTGTCAGGCGCGTGATCTGGCCGGCCTGCGCTCGGAAGTGCTGGCCATGCGCCGCCGCATGCTGCATGCCCACGCCACGCCCGCAGGGCAGGCCGACACCATTTTTGATCTCAAGCAGGATCGCGGCGGCCTGATCGATGTCGAATTCATCGTGCAATATCTGGTGCTTGGTCATGCCCACCGATACCCGCAGCTCACCGCCAATCTGGGCAATATCGCCCTGCTGAAAATGGCCGCAGAACTGGGGCTGATCCCAGCTGAACTGGCTGACACCGTCAGAAACGCCTACCGCGATTACCGCCGCATGCAGCATCTGGCCCGGCTCAACAACAGCAAAGCCCAGGTTCATCCCGCCGAAGTGGCCGACCGTATCGCCGCCGTTTGCACCTTGTGGCACGCCATCTTTGGCAACGAGGACGAACTGTCCGAAGAATGACCTTTCCCTTCCGGAGTTTTTTATGCCCGTCAATTACACCACGCCAGATATCACCCAATTACACCCCGTTGCCGGTGTTCGTCTGGGGATAACTGAAGCCGGTATCCGCAAGGCCTGCCGGCGTGACCTCACCCTGATCGAACTCGCGCCAGGCAGCCGGGTTGCTGGCGTCTTCACGCAAAACCGCTTCTGTGCCGCACCGGTTCTCGTTTGCCGCCAGCATCTGGCCGAAAGCCCGATCCGCGCCCTCGTCATCAACACCGGCATTGCGAATGCCGGGACGGGCGAGCCGGGGCTGGCTGCCGCAAACGCCACCTGCGCTGCTGCTGCCCGCCTGCTGGGCTGCGAAGCCTCGCAAATCCTGCCCTTTTCCACGGGGGTCATCATGGAGGCACTTCCCGTCGAACGCATCGAGGCCGGCCTGCCGCGCGCGCAGGCCGCACTGAAGGGCGATGCCCAGGCATGGCATGACGCCGCCCATGCCATCATGACAACCGACACCATCGCCAAGGTGGCATCGCGCAGCCTGACCCTTGGCGGGAAAACGGTCTGCATCACCGGCATCTCCAAAGGTGCGGGCATGATCAAACCCAATATGGCAACCATGCTGGGTTTTGTCGCCACTGATGCCGCCATTGCCCAGCCCCTGCTCGACCGGATGACGAAAACCGTGGCTGACGGTTCTTTCAACTGCATCAGCGTGGATGGCGATACATCGACCAATGATTCCTTCATCATCATCGCCACGGGTGCTGCCGGGAATGCAGAAATCACCGACACCGCCTCTGCCGATTACGCCGCCTTGCAAACAGCACTCACCGCCCTGGCCGCCGAACTGGCGCAAGCCATCGTTCGCGATGGCGAAGGGGCGACCAAGTTCATCGAGATCGCCGTCGAAGGCGGGCGCGATGCGGAAGAATGCCGGGCCGTCGGCTACGCCATCGCCCATTCCCCCCTGGTTAAAACTGCCTTCTTTGCCTCCGACCCCAACCTAGGCCGCATCCTCGCCGCCATCGGCAACGCCGCACAGGCCCACCCCTCTCTGCGGGACCTCGATGTCACGAAAGTGAAGCTGTGGCTTGGAAAAACGCTGGTCTCCGAAAACGGCGGCCGCGCCGCCAGCTATCAGGAAGCCGATGGCGCGCGCGAGATGTCCGGAGCCGAAATCATCGTCCGCATCCACCTCGGACGCGGCAGCACCGAATCCAGAATCTGGACCTGCGATTTTTCCTATGACTATGTGAAGATCAACGCCGATTACCGGAGTTGAAGCTGCGGGAAGAACGGGGGCTGGGGAAATATCCGGGATCCCCCCGGTACTCCGGGGGATTTCCTTCGCCCTCCCTCACCGGAACGGCAATTTCGGGTTGAGCAAAATCCCCCTGGCCTGATCCCGCATGCATTTTGCTGGAATCAGCGAGATGCAGCCGGGATTGAGGCCAGGAAGGGCAATGCGTCGTCTCCCTGCGCGGCTCAGGCTTCGTACCAGCCCCTGGATGCATTGACGACATTCACTACCAGCAACATGACCGGCACCTCGATGAGGACGCCGACGACCGTGGCCAGTGCCGCCCCGGATTCGAAGCCAAACAGACTGATGGCTGCAGCAACGGCCAGTTCGAAAAAATTCGATGCGCCAATCAGGGCCGAGGGGCATGCGACATTGTGCTGTTCTCCAACCGCTTTGTTAAGCCAGTACGCCAGTGCCGAGTTGAAAAACACTTGGATCAGGATCGGCACGGCCAGCAGCGTGATGACAAGCGGCTGGTCGATAATGGCCTTGCCCTGAAAGGCAAACAGCAGCACCAGCGTCGCCAGCAGTGCCGAGATCGACCATGGCCCGATCTTCTCCATCGTCGCCTCGAAATGGCCTTGCCCCTTTGTCAGTAGCGATTTGCGCCAAAGCTGTGCCAGCGCCAACGGAATGACGATGTAGAGGACAACCGAAGCCACGAGCGTGTCCCACGGAACAGTGATTGCCGAGATGCCCAGCAGCAGGCCAACAACAGGGGCAAAGGCGAAGACCATGATCGTATCGTTGAGCGCGACTTGCGAGAGCGTAAAAAGCGGATCGCCATTCGATAGCCGGCTCCAGACGAATACCATCGCCGTACAGGGAGCCGCCGCGAGAAGAATCAAGCCGGCAATGTAGCTGTCGATCTGATCGGCGGGCAGCATTGGGGCGAACAGGTTACGCACGAACAGCCAGCCGAGGAAGGCCATCGAGAAGGGCTTGACCAGCCAGTTGACGAACAAGGTGACGCCGATGCCCCGTACGTGATGTCTGACTTCATGCAGCGCGCCGAAATCCACCTTGACCAGCATCGGGATGATCATGACCCAGATCAGCAGGCCGACAGGGATATTGACGCGGGCGATTTCCATCTTGCCCAAGGCCCGGAATGGTGCCGGCAGAAACTGTCCAAACGCGATGCCGACGATGATGCAGAGAAACACCCAGACAGTCAGGTAACGCTCAAAGAAGGACATCGGCGCACCAGCGACGGTCTTGGCAGTCACTTCACATTGTGCAGACATCAAACCTCCGCCTCGGCATGAATGCGGCGAGCAGCGGCAAGCATTTCATCACGCTGCATGGTTTCCAGTGGTAACGCCAGAAAGGCTGAAATCCGCTTGTGCAAAGATTGACAGGCCGTCTCGAAGGCTTCTCTGCGGGCCGCCATCGGTTCGACATGGGCGGGATCGGGAATCGCCCAGTGGGCGGTTGTCGGATGGCCGGGCCAAATCGGGCAGGATTCATTCGCGGCATTACTGCACACCGTGAAGATGAAGTCGATCTTCGGCGCATCGGGCTTGCCGAATTCGTCCCATGACTTGCTGCGTGCCCCTTCGCAGGGAATTCCATACTTTTGCAGCGTCTCGATGGCAAGCGAATTGACGACGCCAGCGGGCTTGCTACCGGCCGAATATGCCTTGATGCGGCCTTGGCCAAGATGATTAAAGAGCATTTCGCCCAGGATGGAGCGGGCTGAGTTGCCGGTGCAAAGGAGCAGCACGTTGTAGATTCGATCGCTCATTTCTTGCCTTTCGTGGAGGGCGTTTGGGATGCCGCAACCCGCCGCCGGGTCATGGCCATGGTGCTCACCTCGGCGGTCCTGGGCAAACAATCTCGCCCCTGGCAGCAGTTATTCGTCAGAAACGCGATCAGTTCGTCCATGGTCTCGTAGTTGGCCGAGTAGTGGATGAACCGACTTTCCCGCTCGCCTTTGATTAGCCCGACCCGGCTCAGCTGAGCCAGATGAAACGAGGCAGTGGCAGGCTGAATCCCTAACTGCTCACCAATGGCACCGGCATTGACTCCTTCAGCACCAGCCTCGACCAGTAGACGAAAGATCGCCAAACGGGACTCGTGGCCCAGGGAGGCAAGAATTTCTGCGGCGTTCAATGTATCCATATTTCGAATAATATCAAAATAATTATTTCAGGAAAAGGCCCTGCACCATGAAAAACACCGATAGCCCTGAAATGATTTCAGGTCGCCATCGGTGTATTTTCCGGCAACAGCGCAAGCCACCCAGGGCTACGCTGCGCGAGGTGCCGTGCTTCAGTCGTCGGCCAGCGAAATCTCGAAAATCTCGCGTTTGAGCAGGAGCTCGCGCGGCAAGCGGGATTTGAGTTTCTCGAACCATTCGGCATGCAGTTTGAGTTCAGCCTGCCACTGTTCGCCATCCACGCGGGTCAGGTCTTCGAACTGTTCGCGGGTCATGCCTTCAAAGCCGGTCCAGTCGATATCCTCGAAGCGGGGCATCCAGCCCAGCGCGGTTTCCTTGGCGGCGGCGCGGCCCTTGACGCGGTCGACGATCCACTTGAGGACGCGCATGTTGTCGCCAAAGCCAGGCCAGATGAAATCGCCGTTGTCGTCCTGACGGAACCAGTTGACCGTGAAGATATGCGGGGCGTGCTCGACCTTGCGGCCCATCTTCAGCCAGTGGTTGAAGTAATCGCCCATGTGGTAGCCGCAGAAGGGCAGCATGGCGAAGGGGTCGCGGCGGATGATGCCCATGTCGCCTGCGGCGGCGGCGGTGGTTTCCGAGCCCAGCGTGGCGGCCATATAAACGCCGAAGTTCCAGTTGAAGGCTTCATAAACCAGCGGCACGGTGTTCGAGCGGCGGCCACCGAAGATGAATGCCGAGATGGGCACACCGGCGGGGTTTTCCCAATCCTTGTCGATGGAGGGGCACTGGCTCGCCGGGGCGGTGAAGCGGGCGTTCGGGTGGGCAGCCTTGCGGCCGGTGCTGGCGGCGGCTTCGGGTGTCCAGTCCTGGCCTTGCCAGTCGATGAGATGCTTGGGGGCTTCCTTGGTCATGCCTTCCCACCAGACATCGCCGTCGTCCGTCAGGGCGACGTTGGTGAAAATGACGTTTTCCTTGAGGGTCGCCATGGCGTTGAAGTTGGTTTTTTCCGACGTGCCGGGGGCGACGCCAAAATAGCCCGCTTCCGGGTTGATGGCGTACAGGCGGCCATCCTTGCCCGGTTTGATCCAGGCGATGTCGTCACCCACCGTGCTGATCTTCCAGCCGTCCATGGACTTGGGCGGGATGAGCATGGCGAAATTGGTCTTGCCACAGGCCGAGGGGAAGGCCGCCGCCACATAGGTTTTTTCACCCTTCGGC
>CAZFPI010000024.1:12000-26924 GCA_964521075.1 uncultured Sterolibacterium sp. | reverse complement strand
CGGCGCGTCCGGATGCCGTATTCATTGCTGCAACCGGCGGTCCCGCCGTCTTGCCACAGGCCGGCCTGCAGGAAAAGGGCTACAAGGGCCGTATCTACCAGACGCATGGCGTGGCGACCAACGATTTCATCCGCCTCGGTGGAAAAACGGTGGAAGGTACCCTGATGGCCGGTGGGCCGATGCTGGTGGCTGACGATCTGGCAGCCGGCAATCCGATCAAGCCCGTGGCGCAGGGCTATATTAAAAATTACGAAGCCAAGTATGGCGCCGGCACGATGTCGACCTTCGGCGCCAATACTTATGATGCAGGCTTGTTGTTGCAGAAGGCGATTCCGGATGCGCTGAAAAAAGCCAAGCCCGGTTCCAGCGAGTTCCGCATTGCCTTGCGTGATGCCCTGGAGGCTTCGAAAGAGGTCGTAGGCGCGCAAGGTGTCTTCAACATGTCGGCGCAAAATCATAACGGCATGGATCAGCGGGCGCGTGTGATGATGACTGTCAGAGGTGGAAAATGGGTTTTGCTCAAGGAATGATGCGGCTGGGACGCTGGCTGGTGCTTGGCTGCTGCGGGTTGGTCGGTTCGCTCGCCGCGGCGGAGCCGGGGCTGGCCCCGCTGGTCGAGATCCACATGCCGTCGCCGTGCCTGGCCTGTCTCGACTGGGGCTCCTATCTGGCTGACAACGGCTTTCGTGTGAGCTACAAGGAAACCGCCGACATGGCCGGATTCAAACGGCGGATGAAGGTGCCGAAGGATGTCGAATCGATTCACACCGCGGTGGTCGGCGGCTATTTCGTCGAGGGGCATGTCCACGCCGAGGATATTCACGAGTTGTTGCGTGACAAACCCAAGGCGCGTGGCATTGCGGTACCCGGTTTGCCGCGGGGCGCCCCGGGACGGGAATTGTCCAATCCGACCTGTGAAACGGCATGCACAATGCTCGATACGGCGAACGGCGAGCGCGACGTTCGCCGCGATTTGTACAACACCATGCTGGTCAAGCCGGATGGTTCGACCAGCATCTGGGCTCGTCACTAAAGGCTGGGTGACAAGCCTAGTTCGGCGAACATGGCATTGGCCCAGCGAACGTCGTTGTTGTCGGGCTGCGGGTCATAGCCTTGCTTGACGGTTTGCTGGATCAGTCCGTCGCCGCGCAGGCGGAAGCTGGCGTCGAGGCGGGCAATTTCCATCGGCTCGACCCGGTTCAGTACGTGGCAGGTGCTGTCGGGCAGCATCTGGGCCGGCATTGAGCCGCTGGCCCGGGCGGCAATCTGGGCTGCTGCAATTTGTCCCAGGCGCGCCGCCAGTTGACCGGTTTTCGGGTAATAGCCGAAGAGTGGTGAGCTTTTGTCGAGCAAGTCGCCGACCAGGAAAACCCGCTCATCGCCCGGCGCGTGCAGGTTGACCGGGTCGTGCGCTGCCCAGCCCGTGGGTGTCCCATCCTTGTTCCGGGCGATCAGCCCGGCCTGCCAGATCAGGCCTGATGCCTGTTGCGGCGGCATCAGGATGGCATCCGTGAAGTCGATGGTGTCGAAATCGGTAATGATCTGTTTTTTGTAGGGATCGACCTGTTTGACCTGGGCTTGCGGCACATACGTTACCTGGTCGCGGTAGCTGTCCCGAAATACGCGGTCAAAACCCAGCGCCGGCAAGTTGGGGTCGAGGATGGTCAGGCGTCCCTTGATGCCGCGGGTCTTCATCCACCAGGCGATCATCCCGGCCCGTTCGTAGGGCGCGGGTGGGCATCGGTAGGGCGCGGCCGGTACGCTCATCACCAGATTGCCGCCCGTGAAGGCAGCCAGTTTGGCTTTCAGGCGCAGGTGTCCATCGCTGTCGCAGAAGGCGCTGGGAAAGTGCTGGCGCGTGAAATTGGCGGCGTCGCGGTCAACCCCGTACCAGGCCGAGAAATCCTCACGGATGCCGGTGGCCAGAATCAGCCAGTCGTAGGTCAGCGTTCCGGCCTGAGTGGTCAGCGTGCGCCGTTCGCGGTCGATCTCGTGAACTTCGCTGTGCAGAAACTGATAACCATGCCTTTGCGCTGCCGCCCGGTAATCATGGGTCAGCATCTTGTCGTCGGCCAGGCCGACCAACCAGCGATTTGACAGCGGGCGCGACCAGAAGGCCGCATTGCGTTCGATCAGGATGGTTTCGATATCCGGCGCCAGTTGTCTGAGCCGGAAAGCGGCCGCCAGGCCGCCCCAGCCGCCGCCGACAATGATTGCGCGTCCCCGCGCGGCGTGTGCTTGAGGAATAAGGCTTGTCGCGCCCAGCGCGAGGGCGGCTTTGAATAATGTGCGCCGTTTCATTGGCTGACCTTGTCGGTTTTAAAATGCAAAAAAGAGCCTGTCAAGACTTGACTTATGCACAGTAAGCATTTTATTTCGTGTTTCTTCGGGATGTTGCTTGTTGGATTTGACAAATTCGACGAATTGAATTTATCGCTATTTAAATCAATGACTTATGATTTAGCTCAAAGTTCTGGCAGGGTAAGAAAAAGCCTTGTGGAACGGCTACTTAGCCACTTAACCCCGGTTTCATTCACAGACTTATCCACAGATTTTGTGGATAGTTCAAAAAGCCTGAAACGGGGATGCGTATTGGCTGAGTAACTTAATGTAATACATGAGGTTCGCTGCCTTTTTGTTGCGGCGCAATAAAAAACGGCCTGCAGTGCAGGCCGTTGCGGTTGGCATGGAATTATTTGACTCGCATGCCGGGCTGGGCGCCGCTGTCGGGTGACAGCAGGAAGATTCCGGGGGTTTCTCCGGCCGGGTCCGAGGCGGCCATGACCATGCCTTCCGACAGGCCGAATTTCATCTTGCGCGGGGCGAGATTGGCGACCATTACCGTCAGCCGACCGATCAGCGTGGCCGGATCGTAGGCCGACTTGATGCCGGCAAATACCTGGCGCGGTTTCTCTTCGCCGATGTCGAGCGTCAGTCGGATCAGCTTGTCAGCGCCGTCGACATGTTCGGCATTGGCGATCAGGGCGATGCGCAAATCGATCTTCATGAAGTCGTCAATGTTGCACAAGCCGCTTTCGGGCACTTCGGCAACCTTGGCGGCCGGTTTTTCGGCAGGCTTGGCAACTGCCTTGGCCGGTGCAGCTTCGACGGCGGGGGCGAGAGATTCCTTGTTGGCGGCGATCAGTTTTTCGATCTGCTTCGGATCGACCCGGGTCATCAGGTGCTCATAGGCATTGATGCCGTGGCCGGCCGCCAGCAGGCTTGAGGTGTCGTTCCAGGTCAGCGGCGCAATGTTGAGGAAGGCTTCGACCTTGCCGGCGATGATCGGCAGGATGGGCTTGAGCAGCACGGTGAGCAGGCGGAACAGGTTGAGTGCATTGCTGCAGGCTGCGTGCAGTTCAACTTCCTTGCCTTCCTGCTTGGCCAGTTCCCAGGGCTTGACGCTATCGACGTACTGGTTGGCGCCATCGGTCAGCGCCATGATTTCACGCATGGCCTTGCCGAACTCACGGGCTTCGTACAGCTCGGCAATCCGGCTGGCTGCTTCCTGGATGGCCTTGATCGCCGGCAATGTTGCATTGGCCGGAGCGAGCTGGCCGTTGAAGCGCTTGGTAATGAAGCCGGCCGAGCGGCTGGCGATATTGACGAATTTGCCAACCAGGTCGGAATTGACGCGGGCGCAGAAGTCTTCGAGATTGAGGTCGATATCTTCCATGCTGGCCGACAGCTTGGCCGCGTAGTAATAGCGCAGCCATTCCGGGTTGAGGCCGGTGTCGAGATAGCTCTGGGCGGTGATGAAGGTGCCGCGCGATTTCGACATTTTTGCGCCGTCGACCGTGAGAAAGCCGTGCGCGAAGATTTTGGTCGGCGTGCGATAGCCGGCGTGGGCCAGTTCGGCCGGCCAGAACAGCGCGTGGAAGTAGAGAATGTCCTTGCCGATGAAGTGGTAGAGCTCGGTGGTCGAGTCCGGCTTGAAGTATTCGTTGAAATCCAGCCCGTTCTTGCCGCACAGATTCTTGAACGAACCCATGTAGCCGATCGGGGCGTCGAGCCAGACGTAGAAGTACTTGCCCGGCGCGTCCGGGATTTCGAAACCGAAATAGGGCGCGTCACGCGAAATGTCCCAGTCGGTCAGCTTGTTTTCACCCGGTGCGCCCAGCCATTCCTGCATCTTGTTGGCCGCTTCGCTTTGCAGCACGCCGTTGTCGCGGCTGGTGTACTGGCGCAGGAAGGCTTCGCAACGCGGGTCGGAGAGCTTGAAGAAGTAATGCTCCGAGGTGCGCAGTTCCGGCTTGGCGCCGGAAACGGCGGAGAACGGTTCGATCAGGTCGGTCGGTGCGTAAGCGGCGCCGCAGACTTCGCAGTTGTCGCCGTACTGGTCCTTGGCATGGCATTTCGGGCATTCGCCCTTGATGAAGCGGTCGGGCAGGAACATCGACTTGACCGGGTCGTAATACTGTTCGATGGTCCGCGTTTCGATCAGGCCGGCATCGCGCAGGCGACCGTAGATGGTGTTGGCGCACTCGCGGGTTTCATCGGAGTGGGTGCTGTAGTAATTGTCGAAACCGACATGGAAGCCGGTGAAGTCGCGGAAATGCTCGCCATGCACGCGGGCGATCAGTTGCTCCGGGGTGATGCCTTCCTTCTCGGCGCGCAGCATGATCGGCGTGCCGTGGGTGTCGTCGGCGCAGACATACCAGCATTCGTGGCCACGCATTTTCTGGAAGCGCACCCAGATGTCGGTCTGGATGTATTCGACCAGATGACCAAGGTGGATCGAACCATTGGCGTAAGGCAGGGCACTGGTGACGAGGATCTGGCGCGGTTTTGCAGTCGCAGTGAGAGTCATGACGAACTCGGGAATCAGGTGAAGCGCGGGATTTTAATGTGAAAGTTGCCCAAGGCCACCCTACAATGAGCACCATGAACGCCTCCCTGCTCCGCCTCTTTTGCAGTCTTGCCCTGCTGTTGCTGGCGGGTTGCGGCAGCTTGCCCAGGGAAGGGGCCTCGTCCGGCGTGGGATTGCCCCCCCGGCCGCTTGCCAGCGAGGCTGTCTTGCAGCAGGAAAATGATGTCGTACTCTTTGCCCTGGGCCTGGTCGACACCGGCTATCGTTTCGGGGGCAAGAACCCTTCGGCCGGTTTCGATTGCAGCGGGATGGTCAGCTATATCTTTCAGAATGCTGCCGGGGTGCAGATCACCGGCAGCGCGGCAGACATGGCGCAGCGTGGCAAGCCGGTCGATGTGCGGGAACTTCGCCCGGGCGACCTGGTCTTTTTCAACACGCAGAACCGGCCTTTCTCGCACGTCGGTCTCTATATCGGTGATGGCCGCTTCGTTCATGCGCCTTCCGGAGGCGGCCGCGCACGGGTGCGTACCGAAAGCCTGAAGACGCCCTACTTCGCCAGCCGTCTCGAAGCGGCGCGCAGCCTGCTTGAATAACCTCGTGGAGATTTGCTCATGACCACTCTGTTTGATCCTGTCCAGCTTGGTGCGCTGGTGCTGAAAAACCGTATCGTCATGGCCCCGATGACTCGCAGTCGTGCCGGGGCGAATGATGTGCCCACGGCCTGGCAGGTCGAGTATTACCGCCAGCGGGCCAGTGCCGGCCTGATCGTTGCGGAAGGCACGCACCCCGGCCCGGATGGCAAGGGCTACTGCCGCACACCGGGGATTTACACTGCGGCACAGATCAATGGCTGGCGGGCCGTGACGGATGCCGTACATGCAGCAGGCGGGCGCATTGTCCTGCAGCTGATGCATTGCGGCCGGATTGCTCACCCGGCCAACAAGGATGCCACGGCGGAAACCGTGGCTCCCTCTGCCATTCCTGCCCGGGGGAAGATTTACACTGAATCTGGCATGCAGCCTTTCGCCTCGCCCCGCGCCTTGCGGCTGGAGGAAATTCCGCAGGTGATTGGGGAATACCGGCAGGCCACGAAAAACGCCCTGGCTGCCGGATTCGACGGCGTCGAACTGCATTGCACCAGTGGCTATCTCCCCGCGCAGTTTCTTTCGACAGGCACGAACCAGCGCAGCGACCGTTACGGCGGCCCGGTCGAAAACCGCATCCGTTTCGTCATCGAAACCCTGCAGGCCATGAATGAAGCCGCTGGTGCGGACCGTGTCGGCTGGCGCATCTGCCCGGCCAACCCTTTCAATGATCTTCAGGATGACGACCCTGCCGCTACTTTCGCCGCACTCCTGCAGGCGGTCACGCCCATGCAGCAGGCTTATCTGCATCTGGTCTATTTGCCGCAACTCCCCGTCGACGGGCTGAAACTGGTTCAGGAAAATTATCGGGGCGCGCTCATTCTCAACGACAGCCTGAACTTCGAGACGGCCAGCCATGCGATCGGACAGGGTATTGCCGCAGCCGCCTCCTTCGGGCGTTACTACGTCAGCAACCCCGATCTGGTCGAACGTTTCCGGCAAGGTGCGAAACTGGCATCTTTCGATACGGCAACGCTTTATACCGACGGGCCGGAAGGCTATATCGACTATCCCGGTTTGCCGGGGTAGGCCGGCCGCATCTCTGGAACCCGGGAATCATGCCAAAACATACCGGCCACCCGCAGGACCATGATTATCATTCGCTCAAGAAACTCGAACGCAGCATCGAGGTCCAGCTTCGTATCGAGCGTCACCGCACCGAGCAGGAGCAGCGCGAGATCGAACTGGCGGCCTGTTTCCCGGATGGCCACCTGGTTTTCCCGGGGCAGATCGTCCGGCTACGCAAAACTCTCGATACCGAAGTGATCTGCTGTCAGGTGGCCCGGCCCCCGGCGCGTATGGGGAGTCTTTATATCAACATGCTGCGCCATCGCTGCGTGATCCTGGATTGAACCTGGGTTGAAAGCTCTCGATGCAATGTCGTTGTCACCGCACCCGGATTTTCGGCACGGGTGCGCCGCGTCGCATGGTGGTGAGGAATTGATCCAGTGGCGCGGGTGCGGCGACGTCGGGGCTGTCCTCGGGCAGGTTCGCCCAGAATTCCTGCCATGAGGGAAAGAGCTCGTGCCATGCGCCCTCATAAGGCTCGCGCCCGGGCCAGCGCATTTTTTTGTCGCCGACAGGGGGCTTGTTGAGGTCGGTGGCGTACCAGTAACAAGGCAGGCGGCGGCGAAAAAGCCAGCGGCCTTCGATACGCTCGTACTCGTCCCAGTAGAGCATCTGCATGATGATCCATTCCGGGCCGGTTTCATGCTCGTTTTTGGAGTAGACAACGCCAATGGCGTGGTCGGGATCGCGGAACTCGATGATGTGGCCGCCGATATGGTGCGATGTCCCGGTGAATTGCAGGCGCAGGGTGTCGTCGAGCCAGCGTTTCATGGGCGCGCGCCCGACCTGTTCCTTGCTGATGCGGATATCCGGGGCGAACAGATTGACGTGGGCATCGAGGTCACGCATGTCCAGCGAGAGTGCGTATTTCGCGGGCAACATGCGGATTTCCTCGATGGATTCAAGGCGGTCGATGCGTGCGGCCAGGGCTTGCAGGTCGGGATTGGCCATGGAAAACACTCCTGTCAGGGTTTGGGCTGGCTGTCCTTGGCGAAGGTGAAGGCGTCGGAAAAAAACTGGTCTTCCGGCAGGCCCTGCGCCACAAAATCACGATGTGCGACTTCGACCATGGCCGGTGCGCCGCAGGCGTACACCTGGAAATTGCCAAGATCGGGGTGATCGGCCAGCACAGCCTGATGCACGAGGCCGGTGCGGCCTGCCCAGTGGTCTTCTGCCGCCGGGTCGGAGAGGACGGGAACGTAATGGATGTTGGTATGTTCGGCGGCCCAGCGGCGGGGAAGCTCGTCGAGATAAAGGCCAGAGCGGTCGCGCGCGCCCCAGTAAATATGGATGGGGCGGTCGAGCTTGCTGTGAATGGCGTATTCCGTGATGCTCTTGACGGGGGCGAACCCTGTGCCACCGGCCAGCAGAATGACCGGTTTTTTTGCCGAAGCCTCGTCTTCGCGCAGGAAGAAGCTGCCGTGCGGGCCTTCAAAACGCAGCATTTCGCGCTCTTTCATGGCCCCAAACACCTGTTCGGTGAAGTGTCCGCCAGAGATCAGGCGGATGTGGAGCTGGAGCAGTTCGTCTTCTTGCGGAGCATTGGCGAGAGAAAAGGCGCGACGCTTGCCGTCTTTCATGAGGATTTCGATGTACTGTCCGGCGAGAAATTGCAGACGTTCGTTGGTGGGCAGCTTGAGCTGCAAGGCGATGACATCCGGCGCGAGCCGTTCCAGTTTCTGCACACGGCAGGGCATCGTCTTGACGGGAATATCCTTGCCGGCAACGACTTCCTTTGCTTCGATCCGCAGGTCGGACAAGGGTCTGGCACAGCAAAAGAGAGCCATGCCCTCGGCGCGCTGGTCTGCAGGTAGCGTGCCTTCCGGCGCGGCTCCATGGTCAAACTGGCCGGACACCACCTTGCCTTTGCAGGCCCCGCAGGCCCCGTTCTGGCAACCATAGGGGAGCTTGATGCCGGCATCGAGGGCCGACTGGAGAATGGTGCTGCCTTCTTCGGCCTGATATTCGTGGCCACTGGGCTGGAGGGTGATCTGGAAGGACATGAGATAATCTGCGGATGCAAAGGTTATTGGTGATCGGTTGTGGAGATGTGGCCCGGCGCGCCTTGCCGCAGCTGGTGCGCCGTTATCGCGTTTATACCCTGCTGCGCCAGTCCGACGCCGGAATCTGCCGGCAGCTGCGCGAGCTCGGCGTGACGGTGATTCCCGGGGATCTCGACCAGCCTGCCACGCTGCGACGTCTGGGTGGCCTGGCCGATGCCGTGCTGCATTGCGCGCCGCCGCCCAGTGCAGGGCTGCAGGATACACGCACCCGCCACCTGATCGCAGCATTGCAAGGGGCGTCGAGTGTACCACGTCGATTTATCTACATCAGCACCAGCGGCGTCTATGGCGATTGTCGCGGCGCGCTCGTCTACGAGACGCGAACGCCCCGGGCCACGACCCCGCGTGCCCGGCGGCGTCTTGATGCGGAAGCCGTGCTGCGACGCTGGGGGCGAAGCCCGGGGGGGCCGGCCATCAGCATCCTGCGCGCCCCCGGCATCTACGCCGCTGACCGCCTGCCGGTCGAACGCCTTCGCCGTGGCGACCCCGTTCTTCGCGCCGAAGACGATGTCATCACCAACCATATTCACGCTGACGATCTCGCCACCAGCCTGCTTGCTGCCTTGCGCCGGGGGCGGCCACAGCGGATTTATCATGCCAGCGACGACACCTGCGGGCTGGCCATGGCCGACTGGTTCGACGCCGTGGCGGATGCCACGCATCTTCCGCGCCCGCCGCGTATCTCGCGCGCCGAAGCCTTGTCAGCCCTGCCGCCGCAAACCCTGTCTTTCATGCAGGAGTCACGCCGCCTCGACAACAACCGTCTCAAGCACGAGCTCGGATTACAGCTGAAATATCCGGACATCACGGCAGGGCTGGCACTCATCAAGGAAAGGAAAATGCACTCATGCTCTGGTTAAAAGCCTTTCACATATTTTTTGTCATCAGCTGGTTTGCCGGGCTGTTCTATCTGCCACGGATCTTCGTCAATCTGGCCATGGTGCAAGAAGGCAGCACCGGCGAGCGGGCGCGTCTGCTCCTCATGGCGGGCAAGCTCTATCGCTTTATGACTCCTCTGGGCATACTGGCTGTCGTGCTGGGCTTGTGGCTGTGGCTGGGCTTCGATTTTTCTGGCGGCTGGCTGCATGCCAAAACGACGCTGGTGGCCTTGCTGGCGGGGTATCACGCCTATTGCGGCCGCCTGCTCAAGGCTTTTGCCGCAGGGAGCAATGCGCGCAGCCATGTCTGGTTCCGCTTTTTCAATGAACTGCCAGTGCTGATCCTGCTGGCAGTAATTCTGCTTGTGGTGTTGAAACCATTTTGAATACGAACGAACAGTTTTTCGCGCCCTGCCCGCGTGGTCTGGAAGCCCTGCTGGCCGAGGATGTCCGCGATGCAGGCGCATCGCCTGACTCCGTAAAAATCGTCCCCGGCGGGGTGGAATTCCGGGGCGACCGGCGTGTCTGCTATACCGTCAATCTCGAATCGCGCATCGCCAGCCGTGTGCTCTGGCGTGTGGCCGAAGGCAGCTACCAGCAGGAAGATGACGTCTACCGGCTGGCGATGAGTGTCGACTGGCCTGCCCTGTTCGCCGTCCGGCGCACCTTGCGCGTCTATGTCACCGCCATCCGCTCGCCGCTCAAGAGCCTGGAATTCATCACCCTGCGCGTGAAGGATGCCGTCTGCGACCGCTTTCGCGCGGCCTGCGGCGAGCGGCCCAGCGTGCATACCGCACGGCCCGATGTGCGGATCCACCTCTTTCTGACGGCAGATCGCGCGACACTTTATCTCGATACTTCGGGCGAACCGCTATGGCAGCGCGGCCACAAGATCGCCAAGGTCGAAGCCCCGGTCAAGGAAAATCTCGCTGCCGGCATCCTGCGGCTGATCGGCTGGAAGCCCGGGGTCCCGCTGTATGACCCGATGTGTGGCAGCGGCACATTCCTTCTCGAAGCCGCGCAGATGAGTCTGGGTGATGCTCCGGGCCTGTCGCGCGAGCCGGGAGATTTCGGCTTTGAAAAACTACGCAGTTTCGACCGTCCTCTCTGGCAGCAGCTTTGCCGCGACGCAGCGCAACGGCGCAGCCTTGCCCCGGCTCATCTGGCTATCCGGGGGGCAGACATTTCCAGCGATGCTGCCTTGCGCGCAAAGCAGAATCTCGACTACGCAGGCGTGGGCGATCTGGTTGAAGTCGATACCGGCGACATGCTCCATCTCTCCCCGCCCGGCGGCCCCCCGGGTATCGTTATCGCCAACCCGCCCTATGGCGAACGCCTGGGCGAAAAGGAACAGCTCGCGGCCTTCTACCCGCTCCTGGGTGATGCCATGAAGAAACGATATGCCGGATGGGATTGCTGGTTCCTCTCGGCAGACACTGCCCTGCCCAAGCGCATCGGCCTGTCCGTCCGGCGCAAGATTCCTCTCTACAATGGCCCGCTCGAATGCCGCCTGTATCACTACCCCATGGTCGCCGGCGGCAATCGTCCGCCGCAGAAAAATGGTGACACCGGCTGAAGCTGCCACCACCTTGCCGGCTTATCGGGGCCGATTCGCTCCCTCACCCACCGGCCCCTTGCATTTCGGCTCCCTCGTGGCTGCCGTCGGCAGTTATCTGGATGCTCGCCACCACGGTGGGCAATGGCTGATCCGCATCGAGGACGTCGACCGTCCCCGTTGCCCGCCGGGCGCGGATGACGCCCTCCTGCGTCTGCTCGATGCCTACGGTTTCGAACGGGATGGAGAAGTGCTCTGGCAAAGTCGCCGCGATGCCCTCTACGACGACGCGCTGGAAATACTGCGCGCAAACCATGTCGTCTTTGCCTGCGCCTGCACCCGCAGCGAACTGGCCGCCGCCTCTCATGGGCGGCGCGCCTGCGATGGAGCACCGCTTTACCCGGGAAATTGCCGGCACGGCCTGCCCCCCGGCCGTGCCCCGCGTGCGTGGCGGATGCGGGTAAACGACACAACCATCGGGTTCGATGACCTCTTTCGCGGCAGAATCTCCCAGAACCTGGCCCGGGATGTCGGCGATTTCGTCCTCAAGCGCGCCGACGGGTTGTTTGCCTATCAACTGGCCGTCGTCGTCGATGATGCAGCGCAAGGGATTACCCACATCGTGCGCGGTGCCGACCTGCTCGACTCAACCCCCCGCCAGATTTTCCTGCAGCAGCATCTGGGCATCTCCACACCGGTCTATGCCCATCTGCCCCTGGTCATCAATGAAACCGGCGAAAAGCTCTCCAAGCAAACCCGGGCCGCACCGTTGTCAGCCGACACCATCGCCCCAACGCTGCTCTCAGCCCTGCGCTTTCTCGGCCAGAACCCCCCTGGCGAGATGGAAGCCGCCTCCCCGGGCGAGATCTGGCAATGGGCCATCGCCCACTGGACACGCGCGGCCGTGCCGCGTGAAAACGGGAGAATGAATGGCATGTGGCTAAATCCGCCGGATGAAGTTGGTGAGTGATTCAATTTCCAAATATTGATCCGGCACGATGAAATCTAAAGGTTTCGTCATTCCGGCGAACGCCGGAATCCAGTAACGGACTTGTTTCCCCCACCCCTGGACCCCGGCGTTCGCCGGGGTGACGACTTCATACATTTACGCGCCCGATCAATCACATTTCATCGAGCGTAGCGGCCGTAGACAAAATCCAGCGTTACTTTTTCCGTGCCCGTGGGTGCGCCGAGTCGTAGACCTTGGCCAGATGCTGACAACACGCCGCGTAGCGGCTTGTTGCGTCGTAGGCTAACCTTTGCGAAGCGAAGGTTAAGCGTAGCGGCCGTAGACAAAATCCAGCGTTACTTTTTCCGTGCCCGTGGGTGCGCCGAGTCGTAGACCTTGGCCAGATGCTGAAAATCCAGATGCGTGTAGACCTGTGTCGTGGCTATGCTGGCGTGGCCTAGCATCTCTTGCACTGCACGCAGGTCGCCCGAGGATTGCAGGACGTGGGAGGCGAAGGAGTGGCGCAGCATGTGCGGGTGCAGGTGCATGCCGACATTACTGGTTTTTGCCCAGCGGGCAACGCGCAGTTCGATGCTGCGCGGGGTCAGGCGTGTGCCGCGCTGGCTGACGAAAAGGGCGGTTTCGTTCTCTGCCGCGAGTTGTGGCCGGTGTTCCAGCCAAAGACGCAGGGCGGCAATGGCCTGGCTGCCGACGGGCACGAGCCGGGTTTTTCCCCGTTTGCCGGTAACCGTGATTTCGCCTGAGACCAGATCCAGCCCGCCATCCTTGTCCAGCCCGGCCAGTTCGGATAATCGCAGGCCGGAGGAGTAGAGCAGTTCCAGCATGGCGTGGTCGCGCAGCGCGAGAATATCCTCCGGGTCGCGGGCGGCACTTGTCTGGCTGAGCAGGGCAGTGCTTTGCTCCACCGAAATGGCTTTGGGCAGATCGCGCCCCCGGCGCGGCGGGCGAACGGTGTCGCAGGGGTTGGCCAGCAGGGGCTCTCCGGTTTTTCCGTTACACGCCAGCCAGCGATAAAAACTTCGCCAGGCCGAGAGGGTGCGGGCCAGCGAGCGGGGAGACATGCCGTTGCCATGAAGTTGCATCATGAAACGGCGGATGTCGTGTGTGTTTAGCGTATTCAGGGCTACGGCACTCGAAATCTCGCCGAGTTCGAGCAGGGTTGCCAGATCGCGGCGATAGGCGGCCAGCGTGTGCGGGCTGGCCTGACGCTCGTGCGCCATTGCTGCGAGATAGGCTTCGACGAGTGTTGCCGCGCCGATGCTCATGGGCTGGCCGTTATTACTCGCCAGGCGAGAGTGCGCGCGCCAGGGCAGAGGATGCCATCTCGCCGATGCGGTCGAGATACAGTGTGCCCATCTCCGGATAGAAACGCTGGGCATCTTCGCTGCCCAGCATCAGCAGGCCGAAAGTTTGCGCGCCACGGCGCAGCGGTACGAGGGCCAGGGAGCGTACACCGCTGCCCAGCCAGGAAAGGGCGGACAAGCCCGTTTCCGGCCCGCAGTAGGCGTGTTTGAGGCTGTCGGCGTAACGGCGTGTTTCTTCGTCGGCGGGCGAAAACTCCGGCAGGCTTTCCAGTGCGCCGATATCCCACAGGCGAAGGGCGACCTGTGGCACGGCGAATGCGCCGCAGAGGTGCTCGTTCAGAAGGTGGGTCACTGCTGAAAAATTTCGGGCACTGAGCAGGGCTAGTGTCAGGTCGTGGAGCTTTTCGAGAATGGCATCGTTTTCTTCGCCGAACCGGATCAGCTCGGCCAGCTTGGCTTCGAGCTGCTTGTTTCTGTCGCGCAATGCGCCAAGCTGCCGTTCGGTGATCGAGATGGCGCGGCCATTGTGCGGGTCGGCAATCACGATCTGTGCCAGTACATCGGCATAGAGGTTGAAGAAATCCGGGTGGGCCTTGAGATAGGCGGCGACATCGTTGGCATCGAGTTCGATTTTCATGGGGTTTCCTTGGGTTCCAGAGAAATTTCACCGGTGAAGACGGTCGTTGCCGGGCCGGTCATGATGACGTGGGTGGCCGCTCCTTCCCAGGCAATGCCAAGTTCTCCTCCACGGGTTGTGACGCGCACGGGGGTGTCGAGCAGGCCACGGCGTATGCCGGCAACCACTGCCGCGCAGGCCCCCGTGCCGCAGGCAAGCGTCTCACCCGCGCCGCGCTCATATACGCGAAGACGGATGGTGTGCCGGTCGAGAATTTGCATGAATCCGGCATTGACCCGGCGCGGAAACCGGGGGTGCGATTCGATCAGCGGGCCATCGCGTTCGACCGGCGCGGCATCGACATCGGAGACGAGCTGAACAGCATGGGGGTTGCCCATCGAGACGGCGGTGATGTCGATGGTGTGGTCACCCAGTTGCAGGGGTTGCAATGGATCGGTGCTGTCCTGGCCCAGCGGGCTGTCGAAGGGAATCTGGTCGGGCAGGAATCGCGGCGCGCCCATGTCGACGCTGACTTCGCCGTTGGCCTCAAGCCTGGGAGAGATGAGCCCGGCGCGGGTTTCGACGCGAATCTCGCGCTTGTCGGTAAGCCCTTGTTCATGGACGAAGCGCACGAAACAGCGCGCGCCATTGCCGCACTGTTCGACTTCGCTGCCATCGGCGTTGAAAATGCGGTAGCGGAAATCGACACCGGCCATGGTGGGTTTTTCGACGACAAGAATCTGATCGCAGCCAATGCCGAAATGCCGGTCGGCCAGCTGGCGGGCCAGGGCGGGGGTCAGTTCGATTTTCTGGCGTATGGCATCGAGCACGATGAAGTCGTTGCCCAGGCCGTGCATTTTCGTGAAGCGCATGGGAGTTGGAAAGGAGGAAAAGTGGAAGATGCTAACCCGGCCGGCTTCCCGCAGTATTGGCGATTAGGGGTTCAATCGCGCTTCTTTTCATAGGGACCGGGTTCGCCGGGAGGGCGGGTCTTGAAGCGTTTGTGCAGCCAGAAA
>CAZFPI010000024.1:0-11990 GCA_964521075.1 uncultured Sterolibacterium sp. | reverse complement strand
TCGGGCAGTGCCATCACTTCCTGTTCGATGAAGGCATTCATGCGGCGGGTGTCGTCTTCGATGCTCTCCCCCGGGAAATTCTCCCAGGGTTTGCCAATCCGGACGACATAACCCTGGCTGCCCGGCAGCATGTGGGTGATGACGGGGATGATGACGGCATTTGACATGCGGGCCAGACGAGACAGGCCGGTGATGGTGGCTGCCGGGACGCCGAAGAAGGGCACGAAAATGGTGTCGCGGTTGCCGTAATCCATATCGGGCAGGTAGTAGAAGGGGTAGCCGTCGCGCATGGCGCGCAAGGCCGGACGAGTGCCTTCCTGGCGCGATAGCAGGCGGGAATCGCCAAAGCGCGTCCGGCCGCGATACAGGGCGGCATTGAACAGCAGGTTTTTCTGGTTGGCGTAGATGCTGACCATGTTGCGTTCCAGGGTGAGCCGCGTCCAGCCCATGTCGAGGCCGACGAAATGGGGAACGAGCAGGATGACGGGGCGGCCCATCCGGGCGTCGATGTGTTCCATGCCTTCGATGCGGACGATACGCCGAAGACGGGCCGGGGATGACCACCACAGCAGGCCGCGTTCGATGAAACTGCGGCCAAAGGCGGCGAAGTGACGCCGCGCCAGATTTTCGCGTTCCTCGTCCGTCATCTGCGGAAAGCAGAGTGTCAGATTCGTTAGCGTCACGCGCCGCCGTTCGCGGCCCAGCAGATAGAGCAGCGCGCCGAGCCCGTGGCCGAGGCTCGCCAGCGCAAAGAGCGGTAGAAAATGCAGCAGCCACATCAGGAGGAGAGCGAAGCGGGTCATCATGTTAGTGTTCCATCAGCCGGTATCTGCGCTTCGGGTGCGGCGGAACCCGTGGGCGATTTGTAGCGGTTGTAGCCCCAGAGATACTGGCCGGGATTGGTATGGATGAGCCGCTCCATGGCGAGGTTGAACTGTGCGACACGCGCTTCTAGTGTGTCGGCCAGCGGCTCATCCAGGGCCTGCATGGTGAGATGGTAGCCTGCGCCATAGGCCAGCCTTTCGGCATGGGCCAGCAATATCGTTGCGCCACCTTCGGCCAGGCGGGCGGCCAGTGTCATGGTGTAGGCCGGGCGGCCAAAAAATGGAGCCCAGATGCCTTCGCCATTGCCGGGAACCTGGTCGGGCAGCAGGCCGATGGCTTCCTTGCGGCGCAGGGCTTTCATGAGGGTACGTACGCCGCCCAGATCAGCCGGGGCCAGCTTGAGGCTGGCCCCGCGACCCGCTTCGACGATGGGCCGCAGCCAGGCTTGCTTCGGCGGGCGATAGAGTACGGTGACAGGTCTGAAGGCTGCGTAGTATTGGGCAGTGATTTCAAAACAGCCCAGATGGGGTGTCAGGAACAGGATGCCTTTTCCCTGGGCCCAGGCAGCTTCGACGGATTCCCAGCCCGTCACGCGCACGACCCGGGCGGCGACGTCGGCATGTGGTCTGAGCCAGAGATAGGGGAGTTCGAGCAGCCCCTTGCCCGCCTCTGCTACAGCGGCCGTTCGCGCAGCCACCGCCCAGCTTCCCGCCTGCGCTGTGTTCTCGCGCAGATGACGGCGATAAGTGGGGGAGAGCAGGTACGTCAGCCAGCCTAGCAGCGCGCCGAGATTGTGCAGGATGGGCAGCGGAAAACGGGAGAGCAGACGAAACAGGAATGCCATGGGAAATGGGGGGGGCGGGGATGGGCGGGGATGTGCCCGCATCGTGCGAAGCCATGTCACACCCTGTCAAAATTGACCGTCTAGGGTGAAAAAGGATAGCATTATCGCCTCCGCCGAGTTAATTCAGGACAACTTGCAGGGCGGTGCGTGGGTGAGAACCCGTGCGAATAAATGCTGCTAAAGCGTCGCCTGGTCTCCCCCCGGAACCTGCAGCGAAGCCCGTTTTCAGAATCCGGGGTTTTTTGTTTCAGGAGTCACAGGCATGTCCCACGAATATCTCTTTTCGTCCGAATCCGTTTCCGAAGGTCATCCCGACAAAGTCGCGGACCAGATTTCCGACGCCGTACTCGACGCCATCCTCACCACCGACACCAAAGGCCGCGTCGCCTGCGAGACGCTGGTATCGACCGGCCTCGTCGTCATCTCCGGCGAAATCACCACCACCGCCCACATCAATTACATGGAAATCGCCCGTGATGTGGTTCGCCGCATCGGCTACGACGATTCCGACATCGGGTTCGACTACAAATCCTGCGCTGTCCTGACGGCCATCAACCGCCAGTCGCCGGATATTGCCCAGGGCGTCAACGAAGGCCAGGGCATCGACCTCGACCAGGGCGCGGGCGACCAGGGATTGATGTTCGGCTATGCCTGCAATGAAACGCCCAGCCTCATGCCCCTGCCCATTTATTATGCTCATCGCATCATGCAGCGTCAGGCCGAAGTCCGGAAAGACGGGCGGCTCCCCTGGCTGCGCCCGGATGCCAAGAGCCAGCTTACCGTCCGCTATGTCGATGGAAAGCCGGTAGACATCGATACCGTTGTCGTTTCCACCCAGCACAATCCGGACGTCTCCCACGCCCAGCTTTCAGAAGCCGTCATCGAAGAAGTCATCAAGCCCGTGCTGCCCAAGCACATGCTCACGGGCAATACGCGCTACCTCATCAACCCGACGGGCCGTTTCGTCGTCGGCGGCCCGCACGGTGATTGCGGTCTGACCGGCCGCAAGATCATCGTCGACACCTACGGCGGCGCAGCGCGCCACGGTGGCGGGGCGTTCTCCGGCAAGGATCCTTCCAAGGTCGACCGCTCGGCAGCTTACGCAGGCCGCTATGTGGCCAAAAACGTCGTTGCGGCAGGCCTGGCCGAACGCTGCGAAGTGCAGGTTGCCTACGCCATCGGCGTGGCCAAGCCCGTATCCTTGATGGTCAACACCTTCGGCACAGGCAAGGTCGCCGATGAGAAGATTGTCGAGCTGATCCGCGCGCATTTCGACCTGCGCCCGAAAGGCATCATCCAGGCACTCGACCTTCTGCGCCCGATCTACAGCAAGACTGCCGCTTACGGCCACTTCGGCCGCGACGAGCCGGAATTCAGCTGGGAAAATACCGACAAGGCTGCAGCAATGAAGGCCGACGCCGGGCTGTAAAAAACGACGAAGCTTTGTCTGTCGTCAGCAAATTGACGCCTCTGTTGCCGATGCTGCAGGGGCGTCAATTTTTTTATCGTGACTTTTTGAAAAAGTAGACTGTACGGTCTAGTCCAGATAGACTGTGCCGATGAGTGACATTTCCAGTACCGCTTCAACGGACACCCGCGCCCGCCTGATCGAGGCGGCGGCGGCGGCTTTTTTCGAGGCGGGTTATAACGTCAGCATGGATGCCATTGCCGCCCGTGCGGGCGTGGCCAAGCAGACGCTCTACAATCATTTCGCCAGCAAGAGCCTGCTGTTTTCCGAGGTTGTCCGGCGGGATACGGAGCGGATGACGACGGCGCTGGAGGGGAGGGATGAGGATGTTCGCCCCCGTCTCGTCCGGTTTGGCCTGGCCTTTCGCACGCTGGTGGTCGGGGCGCGTTGCCTGGCCTTGCACCGGACCCTGATTGCCGAGTCCGTGCGCTTCCCCGAGATGGCCCGGGCTTTTTATGACTCCGGCCCGGCACAGACCCTGCAGGAGCTCACGCAGCTTCTCGATGAGGAAATGAAGGCTGGACGCTTGCGGGACGACGGCCTGCCGGGGGCGGCCGCTTTTGCAGCCGACATGCTGCTGACCATGTTGCGGGGCTCGGATCACACCCGTTATCTGCTCTGTCTGGAGCAGTGCGACCGTGATGCAGACGCATTGTTGTTGCTGGTCGAGCGTGTCATCGACTGTTTTTTGCGCGCCTTTGCGCCAACAGAAGCGGGAGAGGTGGCCACCCCGGCCAGATCCCGTTCCACAAAACGTTAACGCTTATTTTTTGCCCGGGAGTTTTTCATGCCTACTGCATCATCCACCCAAAAACGCGCGCTGATTCTCGGCCTTTGCACTCTCGCGCTGGCGGCTTGTAGCGGTGAAGGAAAAAAAGCTCCCGGTGGCCCTGGCGGGGCGGGCGGCCCGGGAGGGATGCCGCCAGCGGAAGTGGAGGTCATGACACCTGCGCGTGCCACGTCGACCCTGACACAGGATTTGCCCGGCCGCCTGCAGGCTGTTCGTACGGCGCAGGTGCGGGCGCGTGTGGAAGGCATTCTCGAGAAGCGGCTATTTACCGAAGGGTCTGACGTGAAACAGGGGCAAAGCCTGTTCCAGATCGACGATCGCACCTACAAGGCAGCTGCCACTTCGGCGGTGGTGGATGTCGAAGTGATGAAGGGTGCGTTGAAGCGTTATCTGCCCTTGCTGCCCGGCAAGGCGGTCAGCCAGCAGGAGTACGATCAGGCCCGGGTCAAGCTGTATCAGACCGAAGCTGCCCTGGCGCGTGCGAACCTCGATCTCGAAAACACGCGTGTGCCCGCACCGATTTCCGGTCGTATCGGGCGCGCGCTGGTAACGGAAGGTGCGCTGGTGGGCAAGGGAGAATCCACGCAGCTGGCGACGATCGAGCAGATCGACCCGATCTATGTGAATTTCACCCAGTCGAATGCCGATTTGCTGCGTTTGCGCCAGGCGATCAAATCGGGAAAATTGCAGAAGGCGGATCAGACGCAGGTCGAGCTCGTGCAGGAAGATGGCAGCGTGTATCCGGCGGCGGGCAAGCTTCTGTTTTCCGATCTGGCCGTTGATCCGGAGACGGGAAGCGTGGCGATGCGCGCCCTGTTCCCGAACCCGAAGCATGAGCTGCTTCCCGGCCAGTTTGTTCGCATCCGCATCCGTCAGGCGCAGGTCAGCGACACTATCCGCCTGCCGCAAAAAGCGGTCATGTCGAATGACCAGGGCCAGTTCGTGATGCTCGTCAATGCGGAAAACAAGGTTGAGCCGCGCCCCATCAAGACCAGCGGGATGAGTGGCCCGGACTGGCTGGTGGGCGGGGGGCTGAAGGGAGACGAAAGAGTCATCCTCAATGGCTTGCAAAAGGCGCGGCCCGGCAGCGTTGTCAAGCCGGTTGCCGCGCAGCAGGCGCAAGCTCCCACGTCGCAGAACAAGCCCTCGGGCGTGGCTTCTGCCCAGCCTGAAACCGGAAAATAAGGCCTCGCCATGCTCGCCAGATTCTTTATCGACCGCCCTGTTTTCGCCTGGGTGATCGCACTCATCATCATCCTGGGCGGTGGCCTGGCATTACGCAACCTGCCGGTGGCCTCCTATCCTTCCGTCGCCCCGCCGGCACTGGCGATTTCCGTCAATTACCCGGGCGCATCCGCCGAGGTCATGGAAGAAACTGTGACTACGCTGATCGAACAGGAAATGAACGGGATTGAGCATCTTTCCTATCTCGATTCAAGCAGCGAGCAGGGCTCTGCCACGATCAATCTCGTCTTCGAGGCGGGAACCAATCTCGATGTGGCCTCGGTCGAGACGCAAAACCGCGTCAAGCGTGTCGAGGCCCGTCTGCCGGAGGAAGTTCGACGCCTGGGCGTGACGGTGTTCAAGTCGGCACGCAACTACCTGATGATCTCCGTGCTGTTTTCGCCCGACAAGACGATGGACAGCGTAGCCCTGGGCAGTTTTGCCTCGACCCATGTGCTGGAAAACATCCGTCGTGTTCCCGGTGTGGGAGAAGCCATGCTGCTGGGGACGGAATACTCGATGCGTCTGTGGCTCAGGCCCGAACAGCTGCAGTCTTACAAACTCACGGCTGGCGATGTGTCGCGCGCCATACGCGCGCAAAACGTGCAGCTTGCCACCGGAGAGCTGGGGCAGTTGCCCAGTGAGGCAGGCCAGCAGCTGAATGCCATCATCACCACACACAGCCGTCTGAAAACCGCAGAGGAATTTGGCAATGTGATTCTTCGCTCCCGCCCGGACGGCACGATCGTTCGCGTCAGGGATGTCGCCCGTGTCGAGCTGGGCGCACAGGATTATTCGGTCAAGGCCCGTTATGACGGCCAGCCGGCGGTCGGCATCGCCATTCGCAGCACCCCTGGAGCCAATGCGCTGGATACGGCGCGCGCCGTCCGCGCCAAGTATGCCGAGCTCTCGCAAAGCTTCCCGAAAGGTGCGGTGGACTGGGCGATTCCTTATGACACCTCAAAATTCGTCGATGTTTCCATCCGCGAAGTGGTGCATACCCTGGTGATCGCCATGCTGCTGGTTTTCGGGGTGATGTATCTTTTCCTTGAAAACATCCGCGCCACGCTGATCCCGGCCATCGTCATGCCCATCACCCTGTGTGGCGCGCTGGCGGGGCTGTATGTTTTCGGCTACTCGATCAACGTCCTGACCCTGTTTGCCATGGTGCTGGCTATCGGCATCGTGGTGGATGATGCCATCGTCGTTGTCGAGAACGTCGAGCGCATCATGCGGGAAGAAGGGCTGCCGCCGCGCGAGGCGACGCGCAAGGCGATGGATCAGATCGTCGGCGCCATCATCGCCATTACCCTGGTGCTCTCCGCCGTTTTCGTCCCCATGGCCTTCTTTAGTGGCTCGGTCGGGGCCATTTATCGCCAGTTCGCCGTGACGCTGGTCATCGCCATGGCTTTCTCTGCCCTGCTGGCACTGACGCTGACTCCGGCCCTGTGCGCCACGATGCTAAAACACCCTGTGGCCGGGGATGCCATGCAGCGGCGCGGTTTCTTCGGCGGGTTCAGCCGCTTCTTCAATCGAACCACCCAGAGTTATCACACGGGTGTTTCCCGCATTCTGCGTCGTTCCGGGCTTTATCTGGCCATCTACGCCATCCTGCTCGTGGCGGTGGGCCTGCTGTTTGTCCGTCTGCCCAGCGGATTTCTGCCGGATGAGGATCAGGGATCTTTCATCGGGCTGATCCAGTTGCCGCCGGGGGCGACGCAGGAGCGCACGGTCGAGGTGCTGTCGAAGGTTGAACAGATGTATCTCAAACAGCCCGAAGTGGAGCACGTCATTGGTGTGGCCGGCTTCTCCTTCATCGGCCGTGGCCAGAACGCCGGGACGAACTTTGTGAATCTCAAGCATTGGGATGGTCGTCCGGGCGATGCCCATTCGGCAGGTTCGCTCGTCAAGAAGCTCAATGGCATGTTGTTCGGCATCAAGGAAGCTCTGGTATTCGCGGTTAACGTGCCGCCAATTCCGGAACTCGCCGCTGTGGGCGGGTTCGACTTCCGCCTGCAGGACCGCGCGGCCCAGGGGCGTGACAAGCTGCTCGAAGCACGCAACATGATGCTGGGCATGGCCGCACAAAACCCCGTGCTGGCCGGGGTACGCCCCGAAGGCCAGGAGCCCGCGCCGCAGTTGCAGCTCGATATTGATCGCGTCAAGGCCCGCGCGCTGGGCATCGACATCGCCGAGCTCAACGAAACCTTGCAATCGACGCTGGGCGTGGCCTACATCAACGACTTCGTGCGGCAAGGCCGCATCCTGCGTGTGCAGATGCAGGCCGAACCGAAAGTCCGCAGCAATGTGGATGAAATCATGCAACTGTCCGTTCGCAATGGCAAAGGAGAGCTGGTGCGTCTGTCGGAAATCGCCACACCGCGCTGGATCGTCGGCTCGCCCCGTCTGGATCGCTACAATGGCCTGCCCTCGGTGAAACTCTCCGGTGGGCCATCGCCTGGCCACAGCACCGGCGAGGCACTCCTCGCCATGGAAGAAATGGCCCGGAAACTGCCCCCCGGCTTCGGCTTCGAATGGTCGAGCACCTCCCACGAGGAACGCACCTCCGGCAGCCAGGCCCCCTTCCTGTTCGCTGTCTCCCTGATCGTCGTTTTCCTGTGTCTGGCCGCGTTGTACGAAAGCTGGTCTATCCCCTTTGCCGTCTTGCTGGTCGTGCCGCTGGGGGTGCTGGGCGCGCTGGCGGCTGTGCATCTGCGCGGACTGCCCAACGACGTGTATTTCAAGGTTGGCCTCATCACTATCATTGGCCTGTCGTCGAAGAACGCCATTCTCATCATCGAGTTCGCGCGTGATCTGCAAGAGCGCGGCATGTCGCTGGTCGAGGCCACCCTGGAAGCCTGCCGCCTGCGTTTCCGCCCGATTCTCATGACCTCGATCGCCTTCATCTTCGGTGTGCTGCCGCTGGCCATCAGCAGCGGCGCGGGAGCCAACAGCCGCCACGCGCTGGGCACGGGGGTCATGGGCGGGATGATTACCGCGACCGTTCTTGCCGTGCTGCTGGTGCCGGTCTTCTTCGTCGTCATCCGCCGAATTTTCCCGGGGCATGCGCGTCATCGTGCTCCGGATGCCTCCGAATCGAAGCAGGAGACGCCCCATGTTTAAGCTCAAGCACCGCCCCCTGCCTTTCGCGCTGATCCTGGCACTGGCCGGCTGCGCGAGCGGCCCGGATTATCTGCGACCCACCCCCACCCTGCCGCAACACTGGCCGGGTGAGCCGTCTGCCACCGGGCAAGCCCCGGCACAAGCCTTGCCCGACTGGCGGCACTACTTCACCGAGCCACGCCTGCAAGTCCTGATCGGCCAGGCTCTGGAACACAACCGCGACCTGCAGATTGCCACAGCCCGCATCGCCGAAGCCCGCGCGCAATACGGCATCGTCCACTCGTCCAGGTTGCCTGAGCTGGAACTGCTGGGCAAGCGTGAGGCTGCCCTCATCCCGGGAGATCTCAATTCGACCGGAAAACCGCTGGGCAGCCAGCGTTACGATGTCGGCATCGAACTGCTGAATTACGAAGTGGATTTCTGGGGCCGGGTGCGCCGCCTCGATGAAGCCGCGCTGGCCAGCTATCTTTCGACGGAAGCTGCCCAGCGCGCTTTCCGTCTGAGTCTCGTGGCCGATGTCGCTACGGCGTATTACAACCAGTGTGATCTGCGTGAGCGTATCGTTCTTGCCCGCGCCCTCAACGACAATCGCCGCGAAGCCGAAAAACTATCCGCACAACGGCGCGAGGCCGGTCTGATCGGCTCGATGGACTATCTTCGCGCCGCTGCCGCTGCCGAATCCGCCCGTAACGACCTTGCAGTGCTTGAACAGTCTGGCTCGGCTGCAGATCACTGGCTGCAATTCCTGACCGGCACACTCTCCGTTCAGGCGACAACAACGGATGCGCCGCTGCCAGCCGCTTCGGCACTCGCCAGCCAGCAGCTCACGCCGCTGGCGGCCAATTTGCCAGCTGAAGTTCTGCTGCGCCGCCCCGATGTGCTGGCGGTCGAACAACGTCTCATCGCCGCGAATGCCAATATCGGCGCGGCCCGCGCAGCCTTTCTGCCACGCCTGACGCTTACCGGCATGTTGAGCACGGCCAGTACCGGTTTATCCGGCCTCTTTGAATCAGGCAGCCGGGCATGGATATTCAAGCCGCAACTTCGTCTGCCCCTGTTCAATCATGGCCGAGACGAGGCCAACGAAGACCTGGCCCAGGCGCGTACAAACGTGGCCGTTGCCGATTACGAAAAAACCATTCAGCAGGCCTTCCGTGAAGTTGCCGATTTGCTCGCTGCCCGTCAGCAGCTGGATGAGCAGGGCATGGCGCAGGAAGCCAGCCGTCGCATCCAGGCCGAACGCGTCCAGCTCCTGGAAGCACGCTACCAGGCCCAGATTTCCCACTGGCTGGATGTCCTCGATGCCAGGCGTGATCTGCAGCTGGCCGACTTGTCTCTTCTGCAACTGCGCCGGGCCCGGCTTGCCAACGCTGCCCAGCTCTACAAGGCCCTGGGCGGCGGCGGAGAGGCAGGCATGCCGGTATCCGGCGTGACGGCAAGCTCGAAGCCCTGAGAGGGCGGCGTGAATGGCACTTTGATGGCGGCAATGATGTCCGGGCATTTTCGCCAAAACGGCGATTCCGGATTCACCCGCCCGGATTCACCAGCATTGTCCTGACGCTAAAACTCCAGCGGATCGACATCCACATGCCATCTCAGGCCGCTTCGTGGCTTGAGAGCGTAGAGTTTGTCCATCCATGCCGCCAGAAAATTCTGTAACAGCGGGCGGCTGGCGGATTCGACCAGGAGCTGGGCGCGTTCGAGTGACATGACGCGATACAGGCGCATCGGCACGGGGTCGTAAATACTGATTCCTTCAGGCAGGCTCGCCAAAACTTCACGCGCCAGCCCGGCAGCCTGTGCCAGCCAGGCCAGGGCCTCGTCGAGCTGCCGCGCTTCGGCCCGCAGCATGGCCTGAAAGGTGAAGGGCGGAAATCCGGCGGCACGACGTTCGTCTAGCTGCCCCTGGGCAAAGCGATCGTAGTCGTGATCGACCAGTGCCTGGTAGAGCGGGTGGCCCGGGTATTCCGTCTGGATCAACACTTCACCGGGCAGGCTTGCCCGTCCGCTGCGCCCGCCAACCTGCATCAACTGGCTGAACAGGCGTTCCGGCGCGCGAAAATCGGCGGCGAACAGCGCGGCATCGGCGCCGACGACTCCCACCAGCGTCAGGCGCGGAAAATCGTGCCCCTTGGCAAGCATTTGTGTGCCTACCAGCACGTCAGCCCGGCCTTCATGGATGGTGTCCAGTACAGCCTGCCACTTTGCGGGAGTGCTGGCGGAATCCCGGTCGACCCGCAGGATGCGCGCCTCGGGAAAACGTGCGGCCAGGGATTCTTCCAGCCTTTGCGTTCCCCGTCCGAAAGCGTGAATATCGAGATTGCCGCAGCCTGGGCAGTGGTGCGGAATCCCGGCTTCCAGCCCGCAGTGATGACAACGCAGGCGACGATCCGCCAGATGCACCACGAGGTTGGCCGCGCAACGCCGGCAGCGGCTCACCCAGCCGCAGGCCGGGCAGGCCAGCACCGGCGCGTAACCCCGACGGTTGAGAAAGACCAGACTCTGCTCGTTGCGGGCCAGGCGTTCGCCAATCGCCTTCTGGAGCCTCGCGCTCATGCCGTCTTGCAATTTCTCGCGCCGGGTGTCGACGCAATGCACCGTGGGCGGTGATTCAGCCACGGCCCGGCGGGTCAGCAGCACGGATTCATAACGTCGGCTTTGCGGGCTGGCATGGTAATAGCTTTCCAGGGATGGCGTCGCCGAGCCCAGAACGATGGGTACATCACGTTGCCGGGCGCGCCAGACGGCAACATCACGCGCCGAGTAACGCATGCCGTCTTGCTGCTTGAACGAGGCATCGTGTTCTTCATCGACGACGATCAGCCCCAGACGCGGCAGGGGGGCAAAAACCGCCAGCCGTGTTCCAAGAAGAATGTCGACCTGCCCTTCGAGTGCAGCGATGAAGCCCCGGGCGCGCGCCGCTTCGGCCAGCCCGCTATGTGCCGAGACGATGCGCGCCTGCGGGAAGCGTGTGCGAACCCGGCCTTCGAGCTGGGGCGTGAGCGCGATTTCGGGAACGAGCATCAGGGCCTGCCCGCCTCGCGCCAGTGTTTCCGCAATCAGGCGAAGATAAACCTCGGTCTTGCCGCTGCCGGTGATGCCTTGCAGGAGAAAAGGGGAGAATTGCCCGAGCTTTGCCGTGACTGCCTCGACCGCCGCTGCCTGCTCGGGCAGCAAGCCGGGCAGGACAGGCGGGGGCAAGGTTTCTTGCGGCTTTTCCTTGCGCCGCACGGGCAGCTTGCCACGGCGAAGGTAGGGCGGCAATGCCATGGCGACGACCTCGCCCAGGGGCTGCTGATAATAACGGCTGCAAAATGTGGCGAGTTCCAGCCAGTCCGGCGGTAGTGCCGGTAATTCACGCAAAATGCCGCCCGCCTGCCGAAGCTTCCCGGGGGTTTGGTCGCTTTGCCCGGCCACATCGATGATGACGCCCGTTTTCTCGCCGTGTCCGAAGGGCACGCGCACGCAACACCCGATATCTGCAGGCTGGGCGTCGTCGCAAAGGTAATCGAACAGGCGCGGCAGGGGAATATCCAGCGCGACACGCAGGATGGGCATGTCACTTCACCTTATCTATAAAGTTGCGCCAGTATTTGAAGAACTCACTTCGCCAAACCCATCTAATTTATTGTCACACAAAGGAATTTTATACACGAAAGGGCTTGTGGATAATTTTGTGGACAAATGTGGAGAAACTTGGGCGGGCTTATGTCTTT
>CAZFPI010000023.1:0-27372 GCA_964521075.1 uncultured Sterolibacterium sp. | reverse complement strand
CGGCTTGATATCGACGCCGCCGTAGAGGCAGATCGAACGTAGCGGCAGGAATTTGCTGTAGATGCGGACACTTTCGTGTACCTGCATGGCCAGCTCGCGTGTCGGAGCCAGGATCAGGGCACGCACCGGGTGGCGCGCCGGAGAGGAGGAGGTGTTGGCGTGACGCGCCAGCCTGTGCAGGGTCGGCAGGGTGAAACCGGCGGTTTTTCCTGTACCGGTTTGCGCGCCGCCGAGGATGTCCTTGCCTTGAAGCACGACGGGGATGGCTTGCGCCTGAATGGGGGTTGGCTCGCTGTAACCGGCTTCGGTGACGGCGCGCACGATTTCGGGCAAGAGCCCGAGGTCTTCAAATTTCAACGATAACTCCTGATTCGGCCTGGCGTGTGCCGGTTCAGGCAGCGAAAAGTATTGCCAGGATCGCGCCACGGCGGCGAAGTGCTGAATGCCAAGTGTGGCGCGGAGGATACCAGTCACCGGCGACTGGAGAGGGGGCATTATAGACCGGATGCGTGCCTGGCACGTCGTTGGATTTCATCAGGATTTAGTTGTTTTCGCGGGGGTTTTTGCTTTTTCGCCATCGGCCTTTTCTTCTCCGGGGGCAGCTTTGCCCGGCTCGGCGGGGTGGGCTTCGGCAGGCTTGGCAAGGTCGCTGGCGGGCGGGACGATTTCCAGTTTGTTTTCGCGCATGTAGCCGTCCATGTCGCGCCACCCGGCAAAAATGGCAGCCTTGGATGCCTTGGCGTTGCGGGTGTAGCAGTCTTCGAGGGCGCGGCCGGACTGGCGGCATCCGCTGCCGATGGCACGTCCTTCGGCTTCACGGGCGGCGGCGGCATTCGCCTGGTCGTCCAGCCCGAGCGGGTCGCAGGCGGTCAGCAGCAGGAGAGGGGCGAGAAGGAGAAGTGAGGCGGGGCGAAAGGTCGGGGACATGGCGGCGGCCCATGAATCCTGCATGAATGCGGGAGAGGTGAAGGATTTTACGTTAGTTCGGCAGCGCGTGATTCCCGGGCGATGACGAGTTTTTGCACTTCACTGGCACCTTCGTAAATACGCAGGGCGCGGACATCGCGGTAGAGGGCTTCGATGGTCTCTCCTTGCACCAGCCCCCGGCCTCCGAATATCTGCATGGCAGCGTCGACGACGAACTGGGCCTGTTCGGTGGCGAACAGCTTGGCCATGGCGGATTCGCGTGTGGCGCGCTTTCCCTGGTCGGCGGCCCAGGCTGCGCGGTAGATGAGCAGGGCGGCGGCATCGAGTGCGGTTTCCATATCGGCAATTCGGGCCTGGGTCATTTGCATGTTCGCCAGTGTGCTGCCAAACATCTGGCGGTTCGTGGCGTAGTGCCGTGCTTCATCGCGGGCCCGGCGGGCCATGCCCAGGGCTGCCGCGCCGACGGTGGGACGAAAGATGTCCAGTGTGGTCATGGCGATCCGGAAGCCGTCGCCTGTCTGCGCGATGCATTGCGATGCCGGAATTCGGCAGGCCTCAAAGCGCAGACGCGCGAGGGGATGGGGCGAGAGCGTGGTGATGCGTTCGGCGATGTGCAGGCCGGGCGTATCTGCGTCGACGATGAAGGCGGAGAGCCCCTGGCTTGAGCGTTGCCCCAGGTGCTGAACGCTGGCCGGGGGGGCGTCGGTGCGCGCGAATACGACGTAAAAATCGGCGATGCCGCCATTGGATACCCAGGTTTTTTCACCGTCGATTTGCCATGCGCCGTTTTCTGCCGGCCGGGCCTGGCAGTTGATCGCGCTGACATCGGAGCCTGCCTGCGCTTCAGAGAGGGCGAAGGCTGCGATTTTCTTCCCCTGGACGATGGCCGGTAGATAGCGCGCTTTTTGTTCCGGGTTGCCAAACAGCGAGATGGGGCCTGCCCCCAGACCTTGCATGGCGAAGGCGAAATCGGCGAGTGTCGAGCGATAGGCCAGGCTCTCGCGCAAGAGGCACAGGGCGCGAACGTCCAGTGTGTTTGCGGTGTTTGCGGTGTTTTTGGGTACGCAGTATTTCAGCCAGCCTGCTTTGGCCAGTTGTTGCACAAGCTGTCGGCAGTTGTCATCCGGTGTTGGCGGCGTCGCCGGCTTGCTCTGGCTGACGGATGATAGCCCGGCGGCCCAGCGCGTGGCCGCACCGGCGAGGCTGCGGTGATGTGCGTCGAAGAAGGGCCAGTCGAGAGCGGCGGTGTCGGGCATGAGTAGGTTAGTTGCCTTCAAATTGCGGTGGCTGGCGGTGGGCGAAGGCGCGCCAGGCGCGGCGGAAATCTTCTGTTTGCATGCAGATGGCCTGGGCTTCGGCTTCGGCGTCGATGGCAGTGTCCAGATCCATGGCCCATTCCCGGTGCAGCATGCGCTTTGTCATCGTGTGGGCAAAGGTGGGCCCGGCAGCGAGTTCGCGTGCCAGGGCCAGTGCTTCATCCAGGAGTTGTTCCGGCGCGCAAAGTCGATTGAAAAACCCCCAACGCTCGCCTTCTTCGCCGTTCATGGCTCGCCCGGTGTAGAGCAGTTCACTGGCGCGCCCCTGGCCGATGGTGCGTGGCAGCAGGGTGCAAGCACCCATGTCGCTGCCTGCCAGGCCTACCCGTGAAAACAGGAAGGCGGTTTTGCTGCGCGCCGTACCCAGCCGCAGATCAGCCGCCAGGGCCAGCATCGCGCCTGCTCCGGCGCAGACGCCGTCGACGGCAGCGACGACGGGCTGCGGGCAGGCACGCATGGCTTTGACGACTCGTCCGGTCAGCCGGGTGAAGGCCAGCAGTTCCGGCATGGCCATGCGGGTCAGCGGGCCGATGATGTCGTGGACATCGCCCCCGGAGCAGAAATTGCCTCCGGCTCCGGTGATGAGCACGACCTTGATTTTTTTGTCTTCGGCCAGCGCGGTGAATAGGTCGGCCAATTCTTCGTAGGCGGCAAAGGTCAGCGGATTTTTTCTTTCCGGGCGATTCAGTGTCAGCGTGGCGGTGGCCGATTCGGGGTGGGTTTCCCAGAGGAAATTTTGGGCCGTGTAGAGAAGAAGGCTCATGGTCAGCGGGTTGTCTTGCGGGGTTTCGTTGCCGGAGCTGCCGCTGGAGCCGGAGCCGGAGCGGTCGCCGTTGCCGTTGCCGTTGCAGCGGTGACGTGGGTTTTCAGTACGGCCAGCAGTTCATAAAGCTGTTTTTCCTGTTCCTTGCTCAGACCGCCAAACAGCCTGACGATCCATTTTTCATGGGCGGCAGCCATTTCGCCAAAAACGCGTCGGCCTCGCGGAGTCAGCCGGACGATGTAGGCCCGGCGGTCTTCCGGGTTGTCCATGCGCTTGACGAGACCTTCTTCCACGAGCTGGTCGGTGATTCCGGTGACATTGCCGCCGGTGACCATCATCCGGCGGGAAAGCTCGCCCATTTTCATACCCTGGGGGACGCGTTCAAGCTGGGCCATCAGGTCGAAACGGGGCAGGGTGGTTTCAAACTCTTGTCGAAGGCGGCTTCGCACATCGCCTTCGATGAGGTTGGTGCAGGCCAGCATGCGTAGCCACAGGCGCAATGCGTCGGCATGTTCTGCATGAACGCGGGATTCGGTGTCGGTGTGCTTGGTCATTTCTGAAGGGGAGTTCGGTGCGTTGAGAAGGGAGCATCGGGCGTTGCTGGTGAGTGCTGGCGTTCGAGCTGTGTTTTTCCGGCGAGATATTGCGGTGGCCAGCGCACATCGCTGATTTGCTGGCGGGCGGCGGCATGCAGTGTCCAGGCCGGGTCGGCCAGGTGCGGGCGGCCCAGCGCGCATAGGTCGGCCCGCCCGGCGGCGATGATGGTGTTGATGTGGTCGGCTTCAAAGATGTTGCCCACCGCTATCGTTGCGATGCCGGTTTCGTTCCGGATTCGGTCAGCAAAGGGTGTTTGGTACATCCGCCCATAAGCAGGCCGTGCATCGCGGGTGGTCTGGCCACTGGAGACGTCGATGAGATCGGCTCCCGCTTCCCTGAAACTTTCGGCCATGAGCACGGCATCGTCGTCGGTGTTGCCGCCCGGAGCCCAGTCGTGCGCCGAGATGCGGACGGATAGCGGGCGATCTTCCGGCCAGACGGCGCGTACTGCGCGGCAGACTTCCAGCGGAAAGCGCAGGCGGTTGCCGATCGGGCCGCCGTATTCATCTTCGCGGCGGTTGGTCAGCGGGCACAGAAAGCTCGACAGCAGATAACCGTGGGCGCAGTGTAGTTCGAGCAGGTCGAATCCGGCACGCGCAGCACGCCTGGCGGCAGCGATAAAGCCCCGGGTGGTGGTCTCCATGTCGGCGCGTGTCATGGCGCGGGGGATGGCATTGCGCGGGCCGCTGGGCAGGGCGGAGGCGGCCAGCAGCGGCCAGTTACCCGTTTTCAGCGGCTCGTCCATTGCTTGCCAGCCCGGTTGTGTCGATCCCTTGGGGCCGGCGTGGCCGAGTTGCAGGCCGATGGCAGCTTCGCTGTTTTCATGCACGAAGCTGACGATGCGTTGCCATGCGGTTTCCTGTTCATCGTTCCAGAGCCCGGCGCAGCCGGGGGTGATGCGCGCATCGGGTGCGATGGCTGTCATTTCCGTCATGACCAGCCCCGCACCACCGAGGGCGCGGCTGCCCAGGTGGACGAGATGAAAATCATCCGGCAGGCCGCCGGCGCTGGAGTACATGGCCATGGGGGAGACGACCACACGGTTTTTCAGGGTCAGGCCGCGCAAATGGAAAGGGGTGAACATGGGCGGCAGAGGCTGCCCGGGGTTTTTTTCAATGCCGCATCGAGCTGCCAGCCAGGATTCAAAACCGTCAACGTAAGCCGGGTCGCGTTTTCGCAGGTCTTCATGGCCGAGACGCTGGCTGCCTGTGAGCAGCGAGTAAGCGAACTGTTCGGGTTCGAGCTGCGCGTAACGTTCGACATGCTCGAACCATGTCATGCGGTTCCGGGCGGCGTTGTGCAGGCGAAGACGCGCTTCCGTCCGCTCGCGCTGGTAACGCCCGAGGCTGGCTTCCAGCGCGTCCTTCCCCGCAGCACCAGGCAGGCAGCGGGAAAGCGCGATGGCGTCTTCCATGGCCAGGCGTGTGCCCGAGCCAATGGAAAAATGGGCGGTATGGGCTGCATCGCCGATCAGGACGATGTTCTGATGAAACCAGTGCTCGCAGGAAACTTCCAGAAAGTTTTTCCATTCACCTCCGGCGGTGGCGGAGGTGGTATTGGCCGCCGGGTTCTGGTGGATCAATGCGGCCCCGGAGAGATGATGTGAAAAGAGCCCGGTGCAGAAACGGGCCGAGGCTGCGGCATCCATTTTGTCCAGACCGGCGGCACGCCAGGTTTCTTCGCGACATTCGACGATGAAGGTGCAAGTGTTGTTGTCGAAAGGGTAGACATGCGCCTGAAACCAGCCCCAGCGGCTTTCTTCGGTGATGAAGGTGAAGCTGTCAAGCGGCATCCGGCAGCCCAGCCAGAGGTAGCGGCATTTGCCCGGTTCGAGGCGCGGGCGAAATTGCATGGCGTATCGGGTGCGCGTGAGGCTATTGATGCCATCCGCCGCGACGATGAGATCTGCCGCGGGGGCTGTGGCCGATAAGGTATCGGGGCAGGCTTCTTTCCCGAAACGCAGCCCGACCCCCAGTTCGAGTGCCCTTTGGTGGAGGATGGACAAGAAGGCGTGCCGCCCGATGCCGCAATAACCATGCCCGCCGGAGACGATACGGCGTCCTTTGAATCGCACCTCGCAATCGTCCCAGTGCCGCATGGCCTGGCCCAGGCGGGCATGGCTTGGCGGATCGGCGATGGCCAGTTCATTCAGGGCTGCATCGGAAAAAACGATGCCCCAGCCAAGAGTGTCATCAGCGGTGTTTCGTTCAAAGACAGTGATGTCTCGTGACGGATCGGCCAGTTTGGCCAGTATCGAGAAATACAGACCAGCCGGGCCACCGCCCAGGCAGTGGATGTGCATGGAGTTTTTTTCGGGGAGGGCGATCAGGAAAACACTGATTGATTCGGAATCGTCGTTCCGGCGAAGGCCGGAATCCGGGGGAAAGTGGGGGGCGGGCGGGGTACAGGGCGATTTATGCGGAAACATAAATTTTCATGCCTAAATTATCACTTTTGAAGGTTTCCGGCAATTTTGTCAAAACGCACTGTTGAAACGCACTGTTGAAACGCGATTGTCATGTTGGGGGAGGGTGATCGCATTCGAGATTCTTCCCGCCCTGCCCGGCGTCTTCCTTTCTGGTAACCTGATCGCATCGTGCTGGTCTGTCGTGTGGCTTACCGTCAGGGGAGGGCATCATGGGACATCGCATGTTGATACTGGGGGCCGGGCGTATTGGTCGCTGCATCGCCCGGGCACTGGCGGCGTGTGGCCGGTATGAGGTAACGCTGGCCGACAAGTTCCCCGCCGCGCTGGCGGGGCTTCAGGAAGTCTCCGGGCTGAAGACGGCCAGGGTGGATGTCGAGGACGGCCGGGCCTTGCAAAGGCTCATGAAACACTCGCAGGCGGTGCTCTCTGCCTGTTCGTTTCACCAGAACCGGCGGATTGCCGGGTGCGCGCTGAAGGCGGGGGTCAGCTATTTCGATCTGACCGAAGATGTCGAGACGACGCGGCATATTCGCCAGTTGTCCATCGATGCGGGCAAGGGGCAGATTTTCATGCCGCAATGTGGCCTGGCCCCGGGTTTCATCAGTATTCTCGGGCACAGCGTGGCCCGCCGTTTCGATGAGCTGCACACGCTCAGGCTGCGCGTGGGGGCTTTGCCCGAATTTCCCAGCAATCAGTTGATGTACAACCTGACCTGGTCTACCGAAGGGCTTATCAATGAGTATTGCAATCCTTGCGAGGCGATCCGCGATGGAAAATCCATCGAGGTATTGCCGCTCGAAGGGCTGGAAATCTTTTCGCTCGATGGCCTGGAGTATGAGGCGTTCAACACATCCGGCGGGCTGGGAACCTTGTGTGAAAGCCTGAAAAAGCAGCATCGGCAGGTGCGGGAGCTCAATTACAAGACGATACGTTATCCGGGACACTGCCGTCTGATGCACTTTCTCATCAACGAATTGCGCCTGGGCGAAGTGGGTGAACGCCGCGCGATGCTGCAGCAGATTTTTGAGACATCGGTGGCCGGAACGCGGCAGGACATCGTGCTGATTCTGGTGGCAGGCAGCGGCATCATCGACGGCAAGCTGATGAACGAAACGGAAGTGCGAAAGGTGTATCACGGCCCTGCCCCCGGCATGGAAGATCGCTGGAGTGCTATCCAGAAGACGACGGCCCTGTCGGCTGCGACCATTATTGATCTGTATTTCAATGGCATGCTGCCTCCGGGCGGGTTCGTGCGTCAGGAGGATGTTCCGCTGGAGACTTTCATGAGCAGCGGGTTCGCGACGGTATTCAGTGCCGCGCTGCGTTGAAAAGGGGGATTTCATGAGTCCGAAAAAGGGGCAGGCGCACTGCCCGTCTCCGATGCTTCAGGCGTTTGCCCGGGAAGGCAGGATTGCCGGGCTGATTGGCGGTGAATGCGTGATCTCCGACGCAGGGGCGATTCAACCGCTGTCACCTGTTGATCTGTCTCCCTTGCCCGGGGTGGCTTGTCTGGCGGCGCGCCAGTATGACGACATGGTGGCCAGACTGCTGGCGGCCCAGCGTTTGTATCGGGAAATTCCCGCGCCGCGTCGCGGGCAGCTCATCAAGCGTTTCGGGGCATTGGTCGAGTCGAAGAAGGAGGAGCTTGCCGGGCTGATTACGCTGGAAGTCGGGAAGATTCCTTCTGAAGCCCTGGGGGAGGTGCAGGAAGTCGTCGATATCTGTGATTTCGCGCTGGGGCTTTCGCGCCAGCTGCATGGCCTGACCATCGTCAGCGAGCGTCCGGATCATCGAATGATGGAGCAATGGCATCCGCTGGGTGTGGTTGGCATCATTACCGCGTTCAATTTCCCGATGGCAGTCTGGGCGTGGAATGCCTGTCTGGCTCTGGTTTGCGGCAATGCGGTTTTGTGGAAGCCTTCCGAACAGACGCCGAATTGTGCGCGGGCCTTGCACGGCTTGCTACGGGAATCCCTGCGGGCGTTTCCGGAAATTCCTGCCGACATTGCCGCCGTCGCTTTTGGCAGGCGGGAGCTCGGGCAGGCCATGTCGGCAGATCGCAGGCTGGCACTGCTTTCAGCGACAGGCTCTTGTGCCATGGGGCGTGATGTGGCCGCCCGGGTGGGCGCGCGCCTTGGGCGTTCCCTGCTGGAGCTGGGGGGGAATAATGCCCTGATCTGCGCCCCCAGTTCTGATCCCGATCTGGCCTTGCGCGCTATCGTTTTTTCAGCAGCAGGGACGGCCGGCCAGCGTTGTACCTCCTTGCGTCGGCTGATCGTTCACGAGTCCTTGCAGGATCGCATGCTCGACCGGCTGAAGTCGGCTTTTGCCAGCATCCGCGTTGGTGATCCGGGAAAGCCGGGTGTGTTGATGGGGCCGCTGATTGGCGAGGCGGCATTCCTCCGGTTTCAGCAGGCTTTGCAGCAGGCGGAGCAGCAAGGCGCGACCCGGATTTTTGGCGGTGATCGTATCGTGGAGGATGTGCCCGCCGGGTTTTATGTGCGCCCCGCCCTGGTGTCTTCTGCCGAAGCGATCGCCGTGATGCAGGAAGAAACCTTCGCCCCGTTGCTGTATGTCCTGCCTTATCGCACCCTGGACGAGGCCATCGCCCTCAATAATGCGGTGGCCCAGGGTTTGTCGTCCGCCATTTTTACGAATGATCTGCGTGAGGCTGAGCGTTTTCTCGGTGCTTCCGGCTCGGATTGCGGTATTGCCAATGTCAATATCGGGACATCCGGAGCCGAGATTGGCGGGGCGTTTGGCGGAGAGAAGGATACTGGTGGGGGACGGGAGAGTGGTTCGGATGCCTGGAAGAACTACATGCGGCGGGCCACCAATACGGTGAATTACGGCCATCAGCTTCCACTGGCCCAGGGGGTGCGTTTTGAGGTTTAAGCCGGCGTTGTCGCGCCTTGCCAGGCCACCGGAAAAGCGCACACCCGAAAGTTTCCAGCTGCGGTTTCTAGGATAATGCCCGGCTTGCCCGGTGATCTGATCCGGGTAGATTTCGTATTTCACGGACCACGGTTTTCGACATGTCATCTCCTGCCCCTGCCAGCAACCGCGCGATTTATCTTCGCCTGCTGGGCTATGTTCGCCCCTATCGCAAGGTTTTTGGCCTGGCCATTCTTGGCATGGCCCTGACGGCACTGACCGAGCCGCTGTTTCCCGCGTTGATGAAACCTTTGCTCGACAAGGGTTTCGTGCCGGGCAACCGGAGCGATCTTTATCTGATTCCCCTGGCCCTGATTGCCATTTTCGTGGTGCGTGGCTGTCTGACGTATTTCACGTCTTATGCCATGGCCTGGGTGACCAATCGTCTCATCATGGATTTGCGCCGGCAGATGTTTGATCGCCTGTTGTCGCTTCCGACACGCTTCTACGATGACCAGTCTTCCGGTGTGCTGATTTCGCGCGTGACCTATGGCGTGACTGATTTCACCAGCGCGGCGACAACCGTGTTGACGGCCCTGGTGCGGGATGCGCTGACGGTGACTGGCCTGTTGTGCTACATGCTGTATTACGACTGGAAACTGACCTTGATCGCCCTGTCTGTCGGGCCGCTGATCGTGGGGGTGGTGCGTAAATTCGGCAAGCGGCTGCGCGCGGCGACACGGCGCGGGTATGACGCCATGGCGCAGATTTCGCACATCCTCGAAGAAACCATTGGCGCGCACAAGGTCGTCAAAGTGTTCGGAGGGCAGCGTTACGAGGCCCGGCGGTTCGAGGATGTGAGTAATGAATTCCGTCTGGCGGCGATGCGAGAGTCGATGGCAGCCTCGGCCACCGTGCCGCTGACGCAAGTTGCCTCGGCGACCGCGCTGGCCGTCATCATCTACGTTGCTTTGCTGAACTCCTCGCAGAATAACGTGACGGTGGGCGGTTTCGTTTCCTTCATGACTGCCATGCTGATGCTGCTCGCCCCCGTCAAGCGGCTGACCGAAGTGAATGCGCCACTGCAACGCGGCCTGACCTCCGCTGAAAACATCTTTTCCCTGCTGGACCAACTACCTGAAGACGATTGTGGTGCACAGCCCCTGCCAAAGGAGCGTAGTCATGAGATCGTCTTTGACCGGGTCGGCTTTCGCTACGAAGGGGCTTCTCGCCCGGCTTTGCAGGATGTCTTTCTGACCATCCCGGCCGGCCAGACCGTGGCACTGGTCGGCCCTTCGGGCAGCGGAAAAACGACGCTTGCCACGCTGCTGCCGCGCTTTTACAACGCAGCAGAAGGCCGGATTCTCATTGATGGCCACGACACGCAGACCTTGACGCTTGAAAGCCTGCGAGCCGCCATTGCCCTCGTCAGCCAGGATGTCGTGCTCTTCAATGATACCGTGGCGGCCAACATCGCCTATGGCAGCGCGGCAGGAGCAACCGAGCTGGAAATCATCACCGCCGCCCGGGCAGCCAACGCCTGGGAATTCATCCGCCAGATGCCGCAGGGCCTGCAAACCGTGGTCGGGGAAAACGGGGTCAAACTCTCCGGCGGCCAGCGTCAGCGTCTGGCCATTGCCCGGGCCTTCCTGAAAAACGCGCCCATCCTCATCCTCGACGAGGCCACCTCCGCTCTCGATACAGAATCCGAACGGCAGATCCAGGCAGCCCTGGAAAGCCTGATCCATGGCCGAACCACCCTCGTGATCGCCCATCGGCTCTCGACGGTGGAGCATGCCGACCGTATTCTCGTGCTCGACAAGGGGCGTGTCGTCGAAGAAGGCAGGCATGCCGAATTGCTGGCCCTGGGCGGGCTCTACAGCCATCTCTACAGCCTGCAATTCGAGGCCGCCCCGGCGTATCCGTAATCAGGCTCTTCCCGGCAAAACCTTGGCATAATACCGCCTGTTTAAAACACATCGTCCCGAGGATGGCAAGCGGGGGAAAATGCAGAAAATGCAAGATTTCATCAGGCAATCCGCAATCCATTGGCCGCGCCACGCGCAGCCCCGTCGGCCAGTACTTCGGCCTTTTCTGGCGGCCAGCCTGGCACTGTTGCTGAATGCCGGGCCTGCAATGGCTGCCGAAACCACGGCGGCCAGTTATGACCCTCCCGCCATTTTCAGCGTGTTCGGTACGTTGGGTATGACGCATGCCAGTGCGGACGGCGGGGCTTTCATCCGTGACATCACCCAGTTTCATGGTGCGGACAACAAGGGGCTGCACTGGGAACAGGACACCAAGCTCGGGGCGCAGGCAAACATTGCCTGGACGGAGAATCTTGAAGGCGTGGTGCAGGTTCTTTCGCGTTACCGTCAGACAAACGAGTTTCAGCCGGAAGTGACCTGGGCCTTTCTCAAATACATCGCCAACGACCATGTCGAGGCGCGGGCAGGGCGGGTCGGTTACGATATTTACCCCGGTGCAGATACGCGCAATGTCGGCTTCTCCTACCTCTGGGTTCGCCCGTCCATCGAGTATTTCGGCACACTGCTTTATCCCTATCTGGATGGCGGCGACTTTACGCTCAAGACCGAAGCCGGGCGCGGGCAGGTTCGCTTCAAGGCTTATGGCGGCCTGACGCGCACGAAGGTCAGTGCCCTGCAATCGCAGCGTGACTGGGCCGGCGGAATTTCCCTGCCGCCAGCAAATCTCGTGCAGGACATGGAGGGAGCCCGAATCAAGGGGGGCTTCGTTGAGTACCAGGATCGCTACTGGACTTTTCGTTTGGGGGGGTCGCAGACTTCGTTGAACAAGGAATTTCCGTCGGGAGGCTTCAGTATTGACGGGCTCGCTCAGGGGGAAATCAATCAGGCCAATGCCAGCAACAACCCGGCATTGGCATCAACCCTGGCGACGTTTCGCGAGGGCATGCGTCTGACCGGCAAGAAGGCAACTTTCAAGGCAGCCAATCTTGTCTACGAAGATGGGCCGTTTCAGTTTCATGCTTCACTGGGCCAGATGACCTCCGATGCCTTGCTCGTCCCCAATTACAAGTCGGGCTATCTGCTGACTGGCTACCGGTTTGGCAAGCTGACGCCCTATGCTTCTGTCTCGGCCATCCGGACCAGGATCAGCGATTTGCCGGATGTGATGGCCCGCCAGGGTGCATCAGTCCTTTTGTCGAGCATGGCGAAGTTTTCCATCTCCTCACCGACGCTGACACAGACCACGTTCTCGCTTGGCGCGCGCTACGATATTTCGCCGAACTGGGCCGTGAAGGTTCAAGTGGATCATCTCCGCAACAAAAACTGTTCGCCGGTCAGTCTGCCCATGACCAGCGCGAACGAGGCCTGCGCGCCACCCTTGCTCTGGCCGGTGGTTCCGGTGGACTGGAACCGTCGGGCAACTCTCTACACGGCTGTCCTTGATTTCTACTTTTAAGGGGAGACCAAGATGACAAAACGAATTCTTGCGAGTGGTTTCGGGCTCCTTCTTTCCGTTTTCAACCCGCTGGCCTTGCCTGCGATGGCGGCGGGGGAACTGGTCGTGGTGGTTAACCCCGAAAGCGGCGTGACAAAAATGAGCCGTGATGAAGTGATTTCCGTGTTCATGGGCAAAGCCAGAAAGCTTCCCTCTGGTGTGACTGCCCTGCCCATCGACCAGATGGCAACGACGCACCTTAAGGCGATCTTTTATCGGGAACTCATCAACAAGGAACTGGCCGAGATCAATTCCTACTGGGCGCGTCTGATTTTCTCGGGGCAGGGAACACCACCCCGGCAGGCGGAAACCGTCGATGAAGTCATCGAGATCGTCGCTACCAACAAAGGCGCGGTAGGTTACATTCCCCGCGAAGCCGTCACCCGGAATTTGAGGGTGGTAGCAGATCTGGGCAAGCCGCTGTAATGCCCCGGGTGAGGGGGGGCCTCACCCGGATTGCAACGATCGCAGCGATTGCGACAACACCAGTGCCGACTTCAGCCCAGCTTTTCGTCGGCCTTCTGGCCCTTGTGAAATACCTCATAGACCAGCACCGGGATACCCAGCTCGCCTAGATGTTGCCGGATCAAGGGCTTGACGTCTGACCAGGGCAAACCTCCCACTCCCGTTGCCAGACGGGGCAGTGCCAGGCTCTTGAAGCCCTGCTCGCGTACCAGCCGCGCCAGCTCGCGCAGGGCGTGGTGTACATCTTCCAGCTTTGCCTTGACTGGCCGCGCCGCCGGGCCTTGCCCCTGCATCCCCTGGGTCAGCAGGTTGACGATGCCGCGCGCACTGCCGTCTTCATTGACGCCAGCCCAGACCCAGGCTTCCCCGGTCTTGATTTCCTTGACGTGCACCGCGTGGCGGTAGTCCCGAACCATCGCCGGGAAGCGTTCCCGCAGGGACAGTGCCAGCCCGGAATCAAAGGGATCATGCGTGGCAATGCCGTGTGCAATGACCTGTGCGTTGCTGAGCAGAATATCGCCTTCGACTTCTCTAATCATCGTGAAACCTCCTGTGAGTTTGAAAACAATCGGACTACGGTGACAGCCTATCTCCATGGAGGTATTTTTCATTGATACATGTCAAGTGCTGCAGGGCAGGCCGAGTTCAAATACCGTCAGGCCGTGTTCGGAGCGGGCCGTTACCTCGCCGCCGTGGGCGCGCATGATCGAGCGCGTGATCGCCAGCCCCAGGCCGGAGCCTTCGGCTTCCCTTTTTCGTGAGGGATCGGCGCGATAAAAACGGTCGAACAGATGCGGCAGGTGTTCTGGCGGGATCGTCGGGCCGGTATTGGCGACCGAGACGATGGCTCTGCCCGGTATCTCCGGGGGCGGGCTCAGGCAAATTTCGATGTGTCCGCCGCGCGGCGTGTGGCGCAAGGCATTGGACAAAAGATTGCTCATCGCCCGCCTGAGCATCAGCCTGTCGCCCGGGGCGATGGCCTGGCCCCTCAGGCTGAGTGCGACGTCATTTTCTTCCGCCAGCGTTTCGTAGAACTCGATCAGGCTTTCCGCTTCCGCGCGCAGATCGACGGGGGCACGCTCGGGCATGCGCTGATTGACGAGATCATTGTCGGCCCGGGCGAGAAACAGCATGTCGGCAATCATACGGGAGAGCCGTTCGAATTCCTCGGCGTTCGAAGCCAGTACCTCCCGGTATTCCCCGGCTGTGCGTGTTCTGGCGAGTGTTACCTGCGTCTGGGTGAGCAGGTTGCTGACCGGCGTGCGTAATTCATGCGCCAGATCCGATGAAAAATCCGACAGCCGCCGAAAGGAGTCTTCGAGGCGGGCGAGCATGTCGTTGAGTGTTCTTGCTACCTCCGCCAGTTCTGTTGGAATGGATTCGACCGGCAAACGCCGGTTCAGGCGATCAGCGGTGATTTCTGCGGCATCGCGGCAGATGTCGCGTAGCGGCGACAGCCCACGCCGCGCCGCAAGCCAGCCTAGCAGGCCGCTGGCGATGGCGGCGATGGCGACGATGCTCCAAAGCGTTTCGTTGAATGAGCGCATGAAATGTTCGTGCATTTCCAGCGCGGTCGAGACGGCCACGATTTTTCCGGATTCCCCGGGGGCTTCTGGCGGGATTGCGCGAACACGCCCGCGAAAGAGCTGGCCCTCCGGCGATGACCACTTCAGCAAGCCCCGCTCAGGTGCGCCGCCGGGTTGCCAGAGCCTGGGCGGGAAACGGGCATTGGCTGTAGCGTAGAGCACACTTCCATCGCTACGCCAGATTGAAACGGCGACACCGTGATGACCGACCAGTGCTGCATTCAGGCGAGTGTTCAGTGTGCCCGTTTCCGGATCGGACAGTGCGTGGCGGATGAGCTCGATCTTGCCTTCGAGGAGCTCGTCGTCCATCTCCTCGAAGTGACGGTCGACCAGCGGGCCAACGGTAAAACCCAGGGCCAGGAGCACTGAAATCGACACAACGGCAAAGAGCAGCGTCAACCGCAAGGTGACAGAGCGGGCAAACAGCAGCCGGGCGTTCACGAAGCTTCTTCCTCGATCACATAGCCCATGCCGCGCACGGTGCGGATGAGCCTGGGCTCGAAGCCGTCGTCCATCTTGGCACGCAGGCGGCGAATCGCCACCTCGATGACATTGGTATCGCTGTCGAAGTTCATGTCCCATATCTGCGAGGCGATCAGCGAACGCGGCAGAACTTCGCCGCGCCGGCGCAGCAGAAGTTCGAGCAGAGAAAACTCCTTGCTGGTCAGCTCGATTTTCTGCTGGCCGCGCACGACCCGGCGGCGGCGCAGGTCGAGTTCGAGATCGGCGATACGCAGGATGTCATCCTCACGCGGCTTGGCGCCCCGGCGCAGCAGGGTTCGCACACGCGCGAGGAGCTCGGCGAAGGCGAAAGGCTTGACCAGATAGTCGTCCGCGCCGAGTTCGAGCCCTTTGACCCGGTCATCCACCGAATCGCGCGCTGTGAGAAAGAGCACCGGCATGTCTTTTCCGGCCAGGCGGATGCCACGCAACACCTGCCAGCCGTCGATGCCGGGCAGCATTACGTCGAGGATGGCCAGATCGAAGGTTTCGGTCAGGGCCAGATGCAGGCCATCGAGGCCGTCGCGGGCAAGATCAACGACGAAACCAGCTTCGCTGAGCCCTTGCCGGAGGTAGTCACCCGTCTTGGTTTCATCCTCCACGACCAGCACCTTCATAGGTTTCTCCCTGTTTGCAACTCCGGTTATTTTGCGCCGGGAAGTCCCTCCGGTTCAATTCATTACCGAAATGTAATCCTGGCGTCAGGCATCAGTCATGCTCGACTGGCCAGAATGTATGAACCGCCTCCGTATGAACCACCTCCGTATGAACCACCTCCGTATGAACCACCTCCGCCTGTAGGGGCAGCCTTTACGGCTGCCCTTTACGGCTGCCCGCAGTTCAGAAGCAGGGTTTAATCATCGTGCCGGATCAATAGGCATGGAAATTTCCCGGGCTCGTTACATGAAAAAATCACTTCAAAGCCTCCGGCTTTTCAGATGTCTTGTCTTGGCCGGAATGTTCGCCGGTAGCGCGCTCGCCGACGCCGTGACACAGGAGCCCTCCCCCGGGGAGACGCTTTCTGGCCTGCTGGCTCTGGCTCGTGAGCGTAATCCGGATTACGCGGCCGTGCTTCGTGAGGCGGACGCCGCCGTGGATCGTATCGTCCCGGCGGGGGCCTTGCCCGACCCGAAGCTGCGGGCAGAGCTGATGGACATCACACGGGGCGGGATGCAAAACGCCACGCTCCTGCCTGGACGCGCGGGCTCGACCCGTTACACGCTCATGCAGGATGTGCCCTGGTTTGGCAAGCGCGATCTCCGGCGAGAAATCGCGGAACTGGAGGCGGCAGGCGCGACGGGGCGGGCCATGGGGACGTGGAATGAGCTGTCCGCCCGTATCAAGACAACTTACGCCCAGATGTATTTCCTTGCCGCCAGCGAGAGGCTAGACCGTGAAATACTCGACCTGATGCTTCGTCTGGAGAAAGTGGCCCAGGCCCGCTACGCGGGCGGGCTGGCCGCCCAGCAGGATGTCATCCGGGCCCAGCTCGAACAGACGGCCATGCGTAACGAGCTCATTACCGTCGAGACCGAGCGACACCATCTGCACACTCGCATGAATGCGCTGCTGGGGCGTCCGCCCCGGGCGTTGCTCGCCTCTCCTGCCAGCCTGCGGCCTTTACCCGCACCGGCCAGGCTGGATTTTTCCGCGCTCGAAGACCGGGTTCGGGCGAAGAACCCGGTCATCTTCGCTGAAGAATCCCGCGTTCAGATGGCTGAAAAGAGCCGGGAGCTCGCCTACAAGGACCGCTATCCGGATTTCACCCTGGGGCTTGCCCCAAACCAGTTCCAGAATTCCGTCAGGCAGTGGGATGTCATGATCGAAGTGAATATCCCGCTCCAGCAGTCCTCGCGGCGCGCCCGGGAGCACGAGGTCGAGGCCATGCTCGATGTCGCGCGGTCGCGCAGGGACGCTACGGCCAATCAGGTGCTAGGTGAACTTTCAGAGAGCCTTGCAGCACTCGACGCTGCCCGCCGTATCGAGATGCTGGCGACGGATAGCCTCTTGCCGCAGGCCGAGCTGACTTTCCAGTCCGCCCTGGCGGGTTATGAAACAGGCAAGGTGGACTTCGCCACCCTGCTCGATGCCCGGAAGCAGATATGGCAGGCGCGGCTCAGGCAGATCAAGGCGCGCGCGGAGGGACAGGCCCGCCTTGCCGATATTGAACGTATTGTGGGAGAAGATTTATGAATCGGGGGGCTCTGAGCGTCGTTGCCATCGTCGTAGCGATTTCTGCCGCAGCGGCCGGCGGCGGTTTTCTCGCAGGACGCCGGGCGGGGCAGGATGCTGTCGCGGGCAGGCAGGCTGTTGCCAGGCCGGATGCCGGGGCAGATACCGGCTCTGCCCGGGAGGGGCGCAAGATTTTGTTTTACCGCAACCCCATGGGGCTTGCCGACACTTCTTCCGTGCCGAAGAAAGATCCCATGGGGATGGATTATCTTCCGGTCTTTGAAGGGGACGAGGCAGAATCCGCCCCGGCCGGGCAGATCAGGATCAGCATCGGAAAGGTGCAAAAACTCGGTGTGCGTACCGAGCCTGCGGTGATGTCGACGCTGGATCGCGCCGTTTCCGCCGTTGGCCGGATCGAGCCAGATGAGCGGCGCATCCATGTCATCGCGCCGAAGTTCGAAGGCTATGTGGAGCGTCTGAAGGTCAATGCCACCGGCCAGCTGGTCGCCCGTGGACAGACTCTCTTCGAGGCTTATTCTCCCGAACTTGTCGCGGCCCAGCGCGAATACGCAATCGCCGCCCGGGGGCTGGGCTCGCTCAAGGACGCCGGGAGCGAGGCGCAGGCCGGGATGCGACAACTGGCCGAATCCGGTCTTGCCCGGCTGCGAAACTGGGATGTCTCCGGGGAGCAGATCAAAGCACTGGAAAAATCAGGGATGGCCAGTCGCACACTGAGCTTTCGCTCGCCGGTGGCCGGTGTGGTCACGGAGAAAAAAGCCCTTCAGGGGATGCGCTTCATGCCCGGCGAACCTCTTTATCAGGTGACTGATTTGTCCTCGGTCTGGGTGATTGCCGATGTGTTTGAACAGGATATCGGGGCCGTCAAAACGGGAGCCAGGGCGCAGGTTTTTGTGGATGCCTACCCTGAAAAAATCTTCGAAGGGCGTGTTTCCCATATTTATCCGACGCTCAGCACCGAGACGCGCACCCTGCCGGTTCGCATCGAACTGGATAACCCGGGCATGCTGCTCAAGCCTGGCATGTTTGCCCGTGTCGAGATGCGAATGGCCGCGCGGGCATCTGCGCTCACCGTGCCTTTTTCAGCCATCATCGACAGCGGTGTGCGCCGTATCGTTTTCGTCCAGGCGGGCGAGGGCCGCTTTGAGCCCAGAGAGGTTAAAACAGGCATTCAGACCGGGGATCGTGTCGAAATACTCGACGGGGTGAATGCGGGTGAAAACGTAGTCGTTGCCGCCAATTTTCTCATCGACGCCGAGAGCAATCTCAAGGCAGCCCTGGGCAGCTTTGGCCATGCCGGGCACGACAAGCCCGCCCGCACGGATACCCGGGCGAATGGCCGAGAAGATGCGGCACACCCGCATGAACACGGCCATGCTGTTCAGCCCGAAGCTCCCGAAGCCAGCCCCCACGCGGGCCACTGACGGAGGACGGGCATGCTCTCGAAACTTATCGACTGGTCCGGACGTAATCACTTTCTTGTCCTTCTGGCCACGCTGTTTCTGATCGTCGGCGGAATCATCGCCGTCTTGCACACGCCGCTCGATGCGCTGCCGGATCTGTCCGATGTTCAGGTCATCGTTTATACGGAATACCCCGGACAAGCACCGCAGGTCGTTGAGGATCAGGTGACCTACCCGCTGACCACGGCCATGCTCTCGGTTCCGAAATCGAAAGTGGTGCGCGGTTTTTCCTTCTTCGGGGCTTCTTTCGTCTATGTCATCTTCGACGATGGCACGGACATCTACTGGGCGCGTTCCCGGGTGCTGGAATACCTCAATGCCGCCGCAGGGCGGATGCCCAAAGGTGTTGTCCCGCAGCTTGGCCCGGACGCCACGGGGGTTGGCTGGGTTTATCAATATGTCGTGCTCGCCAGGGACAGGACGCTGGCCGAATTACGCACGCTGCAGGACTGGTATCTGCGTTACCAGCTGACCAAGGCGCATGGCGTTGCCGAGGTCGCCTCCATTGGCGGCTTCGTACAAACCTATCAGGTGAGTGTCGATCCGGTGAAGCTGCGGGCCTACGGTATACCGCTGGCCCGGGTTTCACAGGTCATTCGCGACTCTAATCGTGATGTCGGCGGGCGGGTGGTCGAAATGGCTGAAACCGAATACATGGTTCGCGGCCGAGGCTACCTGCGCGGCATATCGGACATCGAAAAGCTCGTCGTCAAGAGCGCATCGGGCAAGGAGGGCGGAACGCCGGTGCTGATCCGCGATATTGCGCGTGTCGAGCAGACGCCCGACGAACGGCGCGGCCTGGCCGAGCTCAATGGCGAGGGTGAAGTCGTCTCCGGCATTGTCATGGCCCGCTATGGCCAGAACGCGCTGGAGGTGATCCATAACATCAAGGAAAAGATCGCCGAAGTATCGGCCGGGCTGCCAGAGGGTGTTCGCATCGAAGCCGTCTATGACCGCTCGGGGCTCATCCACCGTGCCATCGACACACTCAAGCGAACACTGGTCGAGGAGGCAATCATCGTCGCACTCGTCTGTGTGGCCTTCCTGGTGCATGTGCGCTCGGCACTGGTTGCCATCGTCATGCTGCCTGCGGGCGTGCTGATGGCGTTCATCGCCATGCGCCTGTCCGGCATGAACTCGAATCTGATGAGTCTGGGCGGCATCGCCATCGCCATCGGCGCAATGGTCGATGCCGCCATCGTGATGATCGAGAACGCCCACAAGCACCTGGAACGATTGCCTGCGGGCAGTTCTGCGGCCAGGCGAGGCGAGGCGATGCTGGCTGCCTGCCGCGAAGTTGGCCCGGCATTGTTCTTTTCGCTGCTCATCATTACCGTTTCATTCCTGCCGGTGTTTACGCTGGAATCGCAGGAGGGGCGGCTATTCTCGCCGCTGGCCTGGACAAAAACTTTCGCCATGGCAGGGGCAGCACTGCTTTCCGTGACGCTCACGCCGGTGCTGATGATGTTGTTCATTCGCGGCAATATCCTGCCCGAGGCGAAAAACCCGGTGAATCGCTGGTTGATCCGGCTCTACCGGCCCGTCATCACCCGGGTCATGCTGTGGAAGAAAACGACCATTGCCTTGTCGATACTGGCCATGATCGCAACGATTTATCCGGCTTCGCACCTGGGTTCCGAATTCATGCCTACCCTCAACGAGGGCACACTCCTCTACATGCCAACTTCCCTGCCGGGCATGTCGATCACCAAGGCGGCCGAACTGCTTCAGACACAGAACACCATCATCAAGCGATTCCCCGAAGTAGACAGCGTCTACGGCAAGGCCGGGCGGGCCAACACCGCCACAGATCCCGCGCCGACGGAAATGTTCGAGACCGTCATCAACCTCAAACCGGAGTCCGAATGGCGTCCGGGCATGACCGTCGACAAACTGATCGCCGGGATGGACCAGGCCTTGCAATTTCCCGGCGTCTCCAACGCATGGACCATGCCCATCAAGGCGCGTATCGACATGCTTTCGACAGGGATTCGCACTCCCATCGGCATCAAGGTTTTCGGCAAGGATCTCGGGGAAATGGAGCGTCTGGCCAAGGAGATCGAGGAAGTCGTCAAGACCGTTCCCGGAACGACTTCGGCGTTTGCCGAGCGCATCACCGGCGGCTTCTATCTCAATATCGAACCCGACCGCGACCAGCTGGCCCGCTACGGGCTGGCCGTTGGTGAACTGCAGGAGGTTATCGCCACGGCCCTGGGCGGCGAGAGGGTGACCACGACGGTCGAAGGACGCGAGCGTTTCGGCGTGACCGTACGCTACCCGCGCGAGTTGCGCTCGGATCCCGGGCGCATCGCCCGCGAGGTGCTCGTCCCGACGTCAAACGGGGCCATGATTCCGCTGGGCCAGCTGGCCAGGGTGGAGATCGTCCGGGGAACGCCGGGTATTCGCACCGAAAACGCGCTGCTGTCTGCCTATGTTTATGTCGATATCCGCGACCGGGACATCGGCGGCTACGTTGCCGAGGCTAAAAAGGCCGTTGCCGGAAAAGTCCGGTTTCCGCCAGGCTACTATGCCACCTGGAGCGGCCAGTTCGAATCCATGGAACGCGCCCTGGCAAAGATGAAACTCGTGATCCCCGTGACACTGCTGCTCATCTTTTTGCTGCTCTACCTCAACTTCAGGCGGCTGACCGAAACGCTGATCGTCATGCTGTCCGTACCCTTCGCCCTGGTCGGCGGTGTCTGGCTGATGTGGGTGCTGGGTTACAACCTGTCCGTGGCGGTGGCCGTCGGTTTCATCGCGCTGGCCGGGGTGGCGGCAGAGACAGGTGTCGTCATGCTGATTTATCTGGATCACGCCTGGGAAGCCATACAGACAAAACGGCGGGCGGAAGGAGGCTTGCCGGGAACCGCTGATCTCTACGCTGCTGTCATGGAAGGTGCTGTCGAGCGCGTGCGCCCCAAGATGATGACCGTCGTCGCCATCATGGCGGGCCTGCTGCCCATCCTCTGGGGCTCGGGGGCAGGCTCGGAGGTGATGAGCCGTATCGCCGCACCCATGGTCGGCGGCATGGTTTCCTCGACCATCCTCACGCTTGCCGTCATCCCGGCAATCTACGCGCTGGTCAAGGGATACGGCTTGCCCCGGCAGGATGTTGCCGTGCAGGATTGACGCTGCGCTGTCCCTCGGGTAGTTTTTCGCCTTTTTCCGCCGGCCTGGCCGGTATTTCGACGGAGTCAATATGAGCATCAATACCGTAGGCGTCATCGGCGCTGGCACCATGGGCAACGGCATCGCGCAAAGCTGTGCGGCGGCCGGGATCAATGTCGTCATGCTGGATATCAAGGATGATGCCGTTGAGCGCGGCCTGGCGACCATCGGCGGCAGCCTCGACCGGCTGGTGAAGAAGGATAAGCTGGCAGCGACGGAGAAAACGGCGATTCTTTCGCGTATCCGGGGCACGACGAAGCAGGCTGATTTTTCCTCCTGCGATCTGGTCATCGAGGCGGCTACCGAGAATGTCGAGCTCAAGCTGCGTTTGTTGAAGGAGGTCGAAAATCACCTCGGGGCAGAGGCCATTCTTGCCAGCAATACTTCATCCATTTCCATTACCCGGCTGGCGGCCGCCGTCAGCCGGGGTGATCGCTTCGTCGGCATGCATTTTTTCAACCCCGTGCCGGTGATGGCACTGGTGGAGGTGATTCGCGGCTTGCAGACCAGCGATGCGGCGCATGATGCCGTCGTGGCTCTCGCGAAGCGGCTGGGCAAGACGCCCATCAGCGTGAAAAACAGCCCGGGCTTCGTGGTGAATCGCATTCTTTGCCCGATGATCAACGAAGCCATTTTCGTCATGGCCGAAGGTTTGGCGAGTGCCGAAGATATCGACAACGGCATGAAGCTCGGCTGCAACCATCCCATCGGCCCCCTGGCTTTGGCGGATATGGTTGGGCTGGATACGCTGCTGGCTGTGATGGAGGTGTTTTATACCCAGTTCAACGACCCGAAATATCGTCCGGCTCCACTGTTGCGCGAGATGGTCGACGCAGGTTTTCTGGGCCGAAAGTCGGGACGCGGGTTTTATCAGTACGGCTGAGTCTGTTTTCCGGGGCGGCGAATTGATCCGCGCCTGCGGAAGGGGGTCAGATTTGCAGCGTTGCCAGCAGGTCCTGTTCCAGCCGCATGCGGCTGGCGGTTTTGCCCAGAGCTTCGCCGCTGATGAGAAAGGTGTCTTCGACGCGTTCGCCCAGGGTGGCAATTTTGGCAGTGTGCAAGGCGACGTCGTGCTGCGAGAGTGTCAGGGCAATGGCGTAGAGCAGGCCGGGGCGGTCGGCGGCGACGATGGACATGATGTGATACCGGCCGCTGCCGTCCGGGTGGAGCGTGATTTCCGGGGTGATCGGGAAATGCCGCAGCTGCCGCGATAGCCGGGCTTTTCTCGGGGGGGCGAGGGCCGGGCGTTGGCGCAGATGTTCGGGCAGGTCGTGCTCGATCAGACCCAGCATGTCGCGGTAGGGAAGCTGCCGGCCCGGGTCGTTCAGGATGAAGCTGTCCAGGGCGTAGCCGTTGTGCGTGGTGTGGATGCGCGCATCGACGATGGAATAGCCCAGACGGCTGAAAAATCCGCACAGCCGTGCGAAGAGCTGGGGCTGGTCAGGCATGTGGATCATGACCTGCAGGCCTTCGCTGAAGGGGGTGAGCCGGGCTTTGACGATGGGTTCTGCGGTGTCGGCCCGGTGGTAGAGGGTGCGCGTGTGCCAGGCGATTTCATCGGCATCGTGACGCATGAAATAGGCCGTATCCAGGTGTTGCCAGAGTCCGGCTTCCACGCCGGGGCGCAGGCCGTAGAGGCGCAGCAGGCGTCGTGCTTCTTCCAGTCGTGCGTCGATTCCCTGTTTGTCCTGCGATGGGGCAGCACTCAGGTGGCGGCGGGTGCTGAGGAAGAGATATTCGAGGAGCTTGGCTTTCCAGCTGTTCCAGACGTTGGGGCCGGTTCCACGGATGTCGGCGACGGTCAGGAGATAGAGGGCGACGAGGTTTCTTTCGGTTTTGACGACGTCAGCGAAGGCGGCGATGACGCCAGGGTCGGCCAGATCCTGTTTTTGTGCGACGGAAGACAGCGTCAGATGTTGTTCCACGAGGAAACAGACGAGTTCGGTGTCTTCCGGCGAGAGGCTGTGGTCCGCGCAGAAATTCCGGGCGTCCACTTCGCCCAGCCGGGAGTGGTCGCCGCCACGGCCTTTGGCGATGTCATGAAACAGGGCGGCGATGTAGAGCAGCCAGTGGCGTTCGAACCCTGCGATGAGCCGGGTGCACAGCGGGTCTTCGTGGGCAAATTCTGGCATGGTGAAACGCCGGAGATTTCGCACGACCTGCATGATGTGCTGGTCGACCGTGTAGGCGTGAAACAGGTCGTGCTGCATGAGGCCGACGACCTTGCCGAAGGCCGGGAGGTAATGCCCCAGGATGTCGTAGTGGTTCATCCGCCGGAGTTCATGCACGATGCCGCGTTTTTGCTGGAACATCGAGAGAAACAGGGCGCGGTTTTCGGGGGCCAGGCGAAAACGGGCGTCGATCAGGCCACGGGCGCGCCAGAGGGCACGCAGGGTGCGTGCGGTCATGCCTTTGAGCTCGGAACGCTGCTGGAGCAGAAGAAAGGCCTGCAGGATGGCGGAGGGGTGTTGCTGGAAGATGTTTTCGTCACGCACATCCAGTTGTTCGCGCTGCATCTGGAAATGTGCGTCGATGTAGATGGGAGCGGCGCGATGGGCCGGGAAAATTCTTTCTCCCAGGCTTTGCAGCAGGAGGGTGTTGAGCTGGGTGATCCGCTTGGCGTTCTGGTAGTAACGCTGCATGAGCCGTTCGGATGCGCGCCGGCTTGCACCAGGCTTCAGGCCGAAGGCGGTAGCGAGAGCTTCCTGGTGGTCGAACAGCAGGCGGTCTTCGCGTCGCCCGGCGAGGTAGTGCAGGCGGATGCGGATGTGCTGGAGAAACCGCTCGCAGCGGGCCAGCTGGCCGGCTTCTTCGGGGGTGATCAGCGTGTTTTCCGCGAGGTCGGCCCAGCATCGGCCCTGACGTGCAGCCTGGGCTACCCAGAGCACCATTTGCAGATCCCGCAGCCCGCCGGGGCTTTCCTTGCCGTTGGGCTCCAGGCTGAAGGCGGTGTCGTCGTGGCGCGTATGGCGTTCTTGCTGTTCCAGGCGTTTGGCCTTGAAGAATGCGGGGGCATCCAGGCTTGCCTGAATCATGTGCCCGAAATCCGAGAAGGCGCGTCGGCTTCCTGCCAGCAAGCGGCTTTCGAGCAGGTTGGTCTGGATCGTGATGTCTCCGGCGGCGGCCTGGCGGCATTCTTCGAGATTGCGAACGCTATGCCCGACTTCCAGGCCGACATCCCAGAGCACACCGATCAGGGCGGTAATCTTGTCATCCTGTTCATTGCCAGCACTTTCCGGCAGGAGGATCAGCAGATCGATGTCGGACGCTGGGTAGAGTTCTCCGCGTCCGTAGCCGCCAACGGCCAGCAGGGCGAAGGTCGGGGGGAATTCAAATCCGTTCCAGATATCGCACAGCAGCTTGTCAACCAGGCTGCTTCGGCCATGCAGCATGGCCGTGGCATTGGCGTTGCGTTCATAACGCTCACGCAAGGCCACCTGGCCCTCTTTTAACCGCTGGCGCAGGGCGTTTGTCTGGTCGCTGGTCAAAACGGGGCTGGCGGCCGGCATGGTTTGCCTTTCAGACGATGAAGTCGGGTTTGGGGGGCGCGCCTGCGGAGAGAGTGAGAATTTCGTAGCCGGTTTGTGTCACCAGTACCGTGTGTTCCCATTGCGCGGAAAGGCTGCGATCCCGGGTGACGATGGTCCAGCCGTCGTTGAGCTCGGAGATGGCGGCTTTTCCGGCGTTGATCATCGGTTCGATGGTGAAGATCATGCCCGGTTCGATGGTGATGCCCGTTCCGGCCTTGCCGTAGTGCATGACTTGCGGATCTTCGTGGAATTTTTCGCCGATGCCATGGCCGCAGAATTCGCGCACCACGGAGAAACCGTTGGTTTCGGCATGCTTCTGGATGACTGCGCCAATGTCGCCCAGGCGCGCGCCGGGCTGTACCTTGCCGATGCCCAGCCACAGACATTCATACGTTACCCGGCAAAGCCGCCGGGCAAGGATCGAGCCTGCAGCTTCACCGCCGACGATGAACATGCGGCTGCTGTCGCCGTGGAAACCGTGTTTGATTGTCGTGACATCCAGATTGACGATATCGCCTTTCTTCAGGGGGCGTTCGTTCGGGATGCCGTGGCAGACCTGATGATTGATCGAGGTGCAAATCGACTTGGGGTAGGGAGCGTAGCCGTGCGGTGCGTAGTTGAGCGGTGCTGGGATGCAGCCCTGGATATCGACCATGTAATCATGACAAAGCCGGTCGAGTTCTTCGGTGGTCACGCCCGGCTGGACGTAGGGCGTGATGTAATCCAGCACCTCGCTGCAAAGCCGCCCGGCCAGGCGCATTTTTTCGATTTCTTCCGATGTTTTGAGTGTGATGCTCATGAGAGGGGTTCAGTAATTCCAAAGGCGGAATTGTACCCGTTGGGGCTTGGGGCTACGGCAGGTATGTCATGGCTTGAATTTCTTTCGGTCATCCTCATCTTCCTGTCATTCCTCATTGATATGGAGCCGCTACTCATGCGTTACGACAAATTCACCACCAGTTTTCAGCAGGCCCTGGCCGAGGCCCAGAGCCTGGCCATCGGCAACGACCAGCAGTTCATCGAGCCACAGCATCTGCTGCTGGCCTTGCTGGAGCAGGAGGAGGGCGGCTCGGTTTCGATCCTGGCGCGCGCCGGGGCGAGCGTGGCCGGGCTCAGGGCAGCCTTGAGAAAATCGCTGGAACGCCTGCCCAGGGTGGAGGGGCATGGCGGCGATGTCAGCGTCGGGCGTGATCTGGGCAATCTGCTGAACCTCACCGATAAGGAGGCGCAGAAGGCTGGCGATCAGTTCATCGCTTCGGAGATGTTCTTGCTCGTCCTGGCCAGTGACAAGGGCGAGGCGGGCCGCCTGATGAAGGAACATGGCGTGACGCGTGCCGCACTGGAGCAGGCAGTGCAGGCTGTGCGCGGCGGGCAGAATGTGGGCTCGCAAGAGGCAGAAGGAAGCCGCGAAGCCTTGAAGAAATACACGCTGGATCTGACCGAGCGGGCACGCCTGGGCAAGCTTGATCCGGTGATCGGCCGGGACGACGAAATCCGCCGTGCCATCCAGATTCTGCAGCGTCGCACCAAAAATAATCCGGTGCTGATTGGCGAGCCGGGCGTTGGCAAGACGGCTATCGTCGAAGGGCTGGCGCAGCGCATCATCAATGACGAAGTGCCGGAAACCCTGAAGGGCAAGAAGGTGCTCTCGCTCGATATGGCGGCCTTGCTGGCCGGGGCGAAGTATCGTGGAGAATTCGAGGAACGCCTGAAGTCTGTGCTGAAGGAGATCGCCCGGGATGAAGGCCGGATTATCGTTTTTATCGACGAGATTCATACCATGGTGGGGGCAGGCAAGGCGGAAGGGGCGATGGATGCGGGCAATATGCTCAAACCGGCACTTGCGCGCGGCGAGTTGCATTGCATCGGTGCGACCACGCTCGACGAATACCGCAAGTACATCGAGAAGGATGCTGCTCTGGAACGCCGTTTCCAGAAGGTGCTGGTCGGTGAACCGTCCGTGGAGTCGACCATCGCTATCCTGCGGGGTTTGCAGGAGAAATACGAGCTGCATCACGGTGTCGATATCACCGACCCGGCCATCGTCGCCGCGGCCGAGCTGTCGAACCGCTACATCACCG
>CAZFPI010000022.1:0-28808 GCA_964521075.1 uncultured Sterolibacterium sp. | reverse complement strand
TTGAGCTTGCGATACAGATGTGTGCGTTCCAGCCCGGTTCTTTCGGCCAGCCGGGTCATGTTGTTGCCTTCCTGGCGCAAGTGATGCTCGAAATAGAGTCGTTCAAAGGATTCACGCGCCTCACGCAGCGGCATGGCCAGGATTTCTGCGGAAAATCCTGCGGGAAGTGCTGTGCTGTAGCCTTGTGCGGTAAATAGATTCGTCACGTCATCGGCACTGATTTCCTCCTCCAGCGCGGACAGGGCCAGAGACTTCACCGTGCTCTTGAGCTCGTCGTAACCATCGGGCCAGACATGCTGGCGCAAGGCGTTGAGCGCGGCCGTCGAGAAGCGGCGGGGAGGGACATCTCCCGCCTCGACCCGCTGCTGCAGGAGATGGGCGGCGATTTCCGGAATTTCGTCGCGCAGCTCGACGAGACTGGGCACGGCCAGCCAGACGTCGAACAGTTTGAGCTGGTTCTCCCCCCAGCCTTGCGCGAGCAGATCCGCTGTATCGGATGTTGTGGCCGCGACCAGACGGAGATCGTGCCGGGAAAGACGCTCTGCGGCAAACAGCAGGTTTTTTTGCTGCAAGCGGTTGAGCCGGCCCAGTTCACCGGCGAAAAGCATGCCGCCACGCGCGGCTTCGAGCATTTCCAGCGTCAGGGGTGCGCTGTCCTGGCCCAGATCCAGCCAGCTCTTGCCCGGAGCCAGCAAGGTGCGGGCCGCCAGTTCGGCAATTCCGCCGGGGGCGGAACGCAGCATCACGGTACGGCTGCCGCTGGCTACCTGTTCCAGTCGTTTCCGGAGATCACGCAGCACGGCTGAACGGCTGAAAGCCGCCAGTGTGAGCCCGCCTGCGGCCTGGGCCGGTGTTTTGGTCAGCCCCTTCTTTACTGTCGCAAGCAGTTTTTGCAAGGCGATGGGCTTTTCCAGGAAGTCGAGCGCGCCGATGCGGGTGGCTTCGACCGCCGTTTCGATCGTGCCGTGCCCGGACATCATGATGACTGGCATGGTAAGCAGGCCATTGGCCGACCATTCCTTGAGCAAGGTGATGCCATCGGTATCTGGCATCCAGATGTCGAGCAGCACCAGGTCCGGCCGGGCAGCCTCGCGCGCGCTGCGGGCTGCCGCAGCGTTTTCGGCCAGACGAACGTCATGCCCTTCATCAGCCAGGATTTCCGAGAGCAGCTCGCGGATGCCGATTTCATCATCGACGACCAGTATTTGCGCCATTTTGTCTTGAGTCCTTATGCTTTCACGCTATTTTTGCACAATGCAGATTTTGCAGATTTTGCAGATTTCATTATTTCATCCGGCCAGCGGCAGGTGGATCGTGACTTCCGCCCCCTGCGGCTGACGATTGGCGATACGGATTTCTCCACGATGTTCATCCACGATTTTCTTGACGATGGCCAGCCCCAGCCCGGTTCCTTTGCTCTTTGTTGTGACATAAGGCTCGAAGGCATGGGCGAGAATCTGCGCCGGAAAGCCGCTGCCGTTGTCAGTAACGGATAACTGAACCATGGCATCTCCTGGCACATGGCGCGTGGCAAGGCAGATTTCCGGGTGGGAGCCTGGCGTTTCCTTTTGGGCTTCTTCCCCGGCTTCCTGGGCATTTTTCAGCAGGTTGTGGATCACCTGCCGCAGCTGGGCCGGGTCAGCGGCTATTCTGGGCAGGGCATCTGCCAGCAGCACCCTGAGCTGCACCCGGCCATGCTCGTACAGGGCCAGCACTTCGCCAACCAGGGCATTGAGATCGACGGGCTGGAGTTGTGCCGGAGGCAGGCGGGCATAGTCCCGGAATTCATTGACCATGGTTTTCATTGCCTCGACCTGGCTGACGATGGTCTGGGTCGAGCGGTTCAGCATGGCGCGGGATTCCTCGTCGAGACGGTCGGCGAGTTTGTGCTGCAGGCGTTCGGCGGAAAGCTGGATGGGCGTGAGCGGGTTCTTGATTTCGTGGGCCAGTCGCCGCGCCACCTCTCCCCAGGCCAGAGAACGCTGTGCGGCAATCAGGTGGGTGATGTCGTCAAAAACCAGCACATAGCCGCCTCCGCTGGCTTCTGGCAAGGTCGATCCCCGCAGGAGAAGCACCTGCGTTGCCATGCCGGCCGCCTCGCTACCGCTGATTTCTACCTGCTGTTCCCACGCCCGGGCATCATTGGCAAAGCCGGTGAGGACGGTTTCCTTGAACACGTCATGTCCTGTCCATTCGGGCAGGGGAGAATCGTCGATGCCTTCCAGCCCGTCATGCAAAATCAGGCAGGCTCCGCGATTGTTGGCACGCAGCTTGAACTCCCGGTCGAAGGCCATTACCCCGGAAGACAGGTTGGCCAGCACGTTTTCCAGATAGGCACTCGCTGCCTCGACCTTGCTGCGATGACGCTCGGTTTCCTGGCGCGCATCGGCCAGCTGACGTGTCATGCGGTTGAAGGACTGTGTGAGCACGCCCAGTTCATCGTGGGTTTCCAGCTCGGCGCGGGGCGTGAAATCGCCCGCTGCCACTGCCTGTGTGCCTTCAGCAAGGATCACCAGCGGTGCGGCGATCCGGCGAGCGAGAAGAATGGCCAGGGCAATGGCGGCGAACAGGGCCAGCAGAAGGGCCAGCGTCAGTGTCAGCAGGTAGATGCGATTGAGGCCCTGGCGGCCCAGGGAGAGCTCCTGGTAATCCCGGTAGGCGGTTTCGACGTTCCCGGCACTTTGCGCGAGGGCGGCAGGGACTATGCGCGTCAGCTGCAGCACACGCGGCTCCAGCGATTTCGTTCCGGAGGTCACCGGTGTCAGGACACGCAGGGTAAAGCCGCTGCTGGCATCACCGTCGAGCAGGGAAACGCCGCCATTTTGCCGGCCTTCGCGCAATTGCGCCGCTGTCGGCAAGACAGGCAGCAGGTCGTTTGCGCGGGCCGAGGCATGGGCGAGGACACGCCCGCTGGCTGAGAACAGCGTTGCTGTCTGGACGCTGGCCTGCTCGCGCAGACGGGCCAGGCGGGCCGGCCGGACATCGCCCTCGCCCAGTTGCAAGGCCAGGGCACGGGCCTGTTCATTGAGCTCGGCGAGCTGGCTATCGACGACATTTCTGGCCAGGGCCAGGCCGCCTTCCAGGGCGCGGTCGACACGTACGTCAAACCAGGAGTCGATGCTGTTGGCCACGAACTGCATTGATACACCATACACCAGCACCCCGGGCATCACTGCCATCCCGGCCAGCATGAGCAGCAGGCGTGATTTCAGGCGTGTGCCGAATACGCCCTGCCGGTATTCACGGCGCAAGGCATGCAGCTGAATGGCAACGGCGACGAGCAGTGCCGCGATCAGCAGGGCGTTGAGACTCAGCAGCAGGGGGAAGTGATGGGCAAAAAGTGCCGTGTTCGAGCTGGCCGAAGTCAGCAGGAACAGCAGCATCGCGCTCACACAAATAACGAGCGCGATGGCGGCCAGGGCGGTCTTTTTCATGGCCATCTATTTCGTCTCGCTTCCCGGAACGTATTGCCAGCGCAAGACTTTCGCATCGATGGTCCAGTCCCCGCTGACGATGGCATCGACCTGCAAGGGTTTGGGGAGTTGCTGGCGATCAAGCGACAGACGCACCGCGACCTGATAAGGCTCGCCAGTCTTCAGCGCGTTGCGGTCGGCCACTGGCAGGGCAACGGTTCGCCCCATGACGCGCAAGGCATCGGATAGCCGGGCAAAATCCTGATACAGCCCCCCGCCGCCGGAGAGCCGGTACTGGCGCGACAAGGGGGTATAGACGAGACGGTAGGGATAAACACGCCCTGCGATGTGTTCGCCCGGCCAGAACCAGCGGTTTCTCGTGATTTCGACTTCGAGCTGGAAGTACAGCGGTACGCCGCGCGTGACGATTTCTTCCAGTGCTGCCCCCAGGTCGATGCTGAAATCCGCCGTCAGGACATAAGCGTCATCAGTGGCAGCAAGCCGCGCCGCAGACGCCTCGATGCGCCCGCCCGCCCAGCTTGGCTGCACAAACAGGGCGCAGGCAAGAAAAAGCACCAGAAACAGTACACGCCCGATATCCGGGCGTGCGACAGATTCAGGGAGCTTTTTGCAGCAGGGCATGAAAGAAACCGTCGTGTTCGGCTTGGGGGATCAGTTGCAGAAAAGGGGGGCTGCCCACTGCGCCGGGCAAGGTATCCCGCGTTAATGCCAGCGGCAGGCAGCGCGCGTTGGCATGTCGATGCAGAAAAGCATCGATCTGGGCAGAATTTTCCAGCGGAAACAATGAACAGGTGCAATAGAGCATTTTGCCACCCGGGGCCAGGACACGCCACAAGGCATCGAGAATCTCCCGCTGAAGGCGGGCAAAACCGGAGATATCCTTTTCGCGACGCAGCCATTTGATGTCCGGATGGCGGCGGACGACACCGGAAGCCGAACAGGGGGCATCGACGAGAATCCGGTCAAAGGGACGGCCATCCCACCAGTCGTCCAGCTTCCGGCAATCGGCGGCCTTCACCCGGGCGGTCAGCCCGAGGCGGCTCAGGTTATCCTCGATGCGCGCGGCGCGGGCCGGTTCGGCATCCAGTGCCAGCAGATCCACCGCAGCCAGTTCGAGAATGTGTGTCGTTTTTCCCCCCGGCGCGGCACAGGCATCGAGTACCCGCTGGCCAGCCTGAACATCGAGCAGTTGCGCGGCCTGCTGCGCGCCTTTGTCCTGCACGGAAACCCGGCCTTCAAAAAAACCCGGCAGCTTGTCGACGCCTGCGGGGCGTTCGAGCTGCAAGGCCACATCGTTTTCGCCATGACCAGATTCACGGGCTGGCAGGCCGGCCTCGGCCAGGGCGGCCAGATAGTCGGCCCGCGAGCCACGAAGCCGGTTCACGCGCAGGGTCATGGGCGGATGGGTGTTCCCGCATTCGAGTATCGCCTGCCAGTGTCCGGGATAAGTGGCGCGTAATTTTTCCACCCACCAGTGCGGGTGCTGCCAGCGGGCAAGCTCATCCTCCCGGGCTGCCGCCAGCAAGGCATCCGACTGGCGCAGGCGGTTGCGAAGCACCGCGTTGGCCAAGGCCTTGAACTGCCCGCGCCCCAGGCGTGCTACCGCGCCGACCGCCTGGTCGACCGTGGTGTGAGCGTCGTCGGGGCGCATCTCCAGACGGTAGAAGGCGGCCAGCAGCAAGGCACGCAGCATGGGTTTGTCGCCGGCATCGTCCAGCGGTTCACGCAAAAGGCGATTCAGCAGGAAATCTCCCCGGCCATACTGGCGCAGTACGCCATAGGCCAGATCCTGAACCGCCCCGCGTTGTGCTGGGGTCAGCGTGTCGGCGTGTGTCTGCCAGGTGTTTGCCAGCGCATTGTCGAGATTGCGCCCGGCCATGACCTGGACGAGGACTTCTGCGGCCCGCAAAAAAGCCCAGGCCAGGGAATCCGGCGGCAATGCGGTGAGCGTGGGGGCTGGCGTCGGGGGACGCCGCATGCGTCCGGCAGGAGAGGATTTCAAGATTTTCGGGTGTTGAAGCGCGCAAGAGTGTTGTTGAGATGCTCGGACTGGCGGTTGAGCTCGCGCACCGTAACGGTGATCGCCTCGACGCTCTGGTCGTTGCGCCGGGCCAGATCGTCGAGCTCGCGCATGCGTGTCACCACGCTTTCGATGTCGACGTGCAGGCTGCCCGACACACTGGCCGTGACGGATGCCAGCCCGGCCGAGCGGTCGATCATTTCCTGGGTATTACGCAAGATCTGCTCGATCCTGGCCGATTCCGTGGCCAGTTGCTGCATGTATTGCGATTGCTCGCTCATGTGGCCATGGGTTTCTTCGATGCCGCTGATGATGCCGCCGACCGTGCGGTTGATCTCGCCCAGGCTTTGCTGGGTGCGCTCGGCCAGCTTGCGGACTTCGTCGGCCACCACGGCGAAGCCGCGCCCCTGCTCGCCGGCACGCGCAGCCTCGATGGCGGCGTTCAGTGCCAGAAGATTGGTCTGGTCAGCGATTTCCGACACACTGCCCAGCACCTGGTTGATTTGTGACAAACGGGAGAGCAGCTCGGAAAAACGCTGGGCCAATGCGCCGCTTTGCGATACGCCGCTGTCGATGGTCGTCAGGATTTCATCCATGCCACGGCGTGTATCTGCCAATGCCTGGCAGCTTTGTGTCAATTCGCTATGCGCGCCTTGCGCCTGGCCGGAGAGGGTATCGAGTTCGGCGCGGATGTGGTCCGCGCTTTGCATCGTGCGCCCCACGATGGAGGTCGTCTCCATCATCCGTGCCCCGATCTCCTGCGCGCTGCCGGACAGTTCGGCGGCAACCCCCGCGTTACGCTGCGCCGCTGCCTGTGCCTCATCGATCGAATCGCGCACATTGCCACGGAACTCCTCGATGACATCCACTACCCGGGCAATTTCGTCACTGTAGGTGGCTTCAACCGAGCAGGGACGGGAAAGGTTCAATGCCGAAAACTGTTTCAGGTATTCGGATAACTCCTCCCAGACCTTGGCCCCCCAGCGTCTTTCGTCGAGATCATGCAGAAAAACCACCAGAGCCACGACACCCTGGACGATGCTGCCGATCAGATTGTCGGTAAAGAATACCGCATTGACGGTGAGCAAAATGATGCCGACCCAGTGGGTCAGGCGCATGCGAAGAAAGAGGGAATGAATGCTCATGAACTGGCTCCGGTTTAATCGGTATGGATCATGTGTTGCAGAAAACCACGACGCAATTCCTCCGGCAGGGGGGTGGGCTCCTGATCCTTCACCGCCACACCCACCACCTCCGACAAGCTCACGCAGTGCCCCTGCTGGAACAGGGCCAGGGCAAGTTCAAAGGAAGTGTGTCCGATCCTGAGGACGCCGACACGGGCTTCGAGCGGCTGCGGATAATGCGCCTCGCGGAGATAGTCGTAAGCGGCCCGCGCCACGAGCAGGCGATAGGGGCGTTCGCGAAACAGAAAGTCATCGCCAAACAGATGGCAGAGGAATCGAACCCGCGCCTCTTCGTGAAACTCGGCCACGGCGATGTTGTTGATATGCCCCACGATATCCATGTCCGCGAAACGCGGCACGAGCGGCAGCGTGAAAGGGTAACGGGCGGCATCGCTACGCCAGGCGGCAGGTTTCATGACAGGGCAGATTCGATGGTGGCGATCAGGGAGCTATCTTCCGGCGCAACATCCGGCGCGAAACGGGCCAGCACCTGGCCATCGCGCCCCACGAGGAATTTTTCAAAATTCCAGGTGACATCACTTTCCGCCGGTGGAGCCAGATTCTTTTGCGCCAGACGTTCGCGCAAAGCTCCTCCTCCGGTGGCTTTCGGCTGGGCCGTAATCAGCAGGCGATAAAGCGGGTGACGATCCGGCGTGTTGATCTGCACTTTCTCGAACATCGGAAAGCGCACACCGTAATGGCTGGTGCAAAACGCCCGGATTTCTCCGGCATCCCCCGGCTCCTGTCCAAGAAAATCGTTGCAGGGAAAGCCGAGTACGCGCAAGCCCCGTTCCCCATATGTCTCATGCAAACGTTCCAGCCCTTCATACTGCGGTGTCAGGCCGCATTTCGAGGCGACGTTTACAATCAGCAAGACCTGCCCGCGATACGCCGCCAGCGTGACCGGCTCACCCGACAAGGTGTTGAGCGGAAGTTCGTACAGAGAAGTCATGGTCGTGGTCGTGGTTTTCGGAAGAAAAGGAAGTGCCCGAAAATCCCCCCGGGATGCCAGCCTTCGCCAGGGTGGTTCGCCAATCAGGGGTTTCCGAAGGGAAAGCGTTTTGATTCTATCAATCTGGCCCTTGGCCGGATTAAATTTTTGTCGCCTCGTGCCATCGTCCATAGCGGGCAGATCCTTCTCCCCGCTGCCAGGCCCACATCTGATCGCCCAGCGAAAAATGCCACCATTCATTGGGGTGACGACAAAAACCGGCCGAAGCCATCACCGAAAACAGGCATTCGCGGTGTGCATGGAAAACCCGGGCTTCCGGCTCCCGGGCGGAGGCGAAATGATCGGGCCAGGAACGCGGGCTGACTTCGTCGATGGGGCTGCCCATCGGGACTTCATTTCCTGCGGCATCCGCAAGTGTCAGATCGACGGCCGCCCCCGTCGTGTGGGGCGGAGGGTGATGCGGATCTTCATCCGGCAGGCTCCAGAATTCGAAGACAGCCCCGGCCAGTCGTGCGTAGATTTCGGGCGAGTGCTGCTGCAGGGCTTGTGGAGAATCCATGCCGTCGAGACTGAGCCCCTGAATTGCCGCCTGCTGGGCAAATTCCCGCCAGACCATGAAGGCTTGCACCGCCAGGGGACGCCAGGCATCGAACAGTTTGAGCCGCCAGCCAGGATGCCTGTTTGCCAGTTCGGCCTGCGCCTGTTCCAGGGCCAGAAGCACTCCCTGCCGCAATCGCCAGGGGCTCGCCTGGCCATAGGGCGCGCCAAGGGCTTGATACGGATGTGGTTCGAAGCGGGAAAACTTCCCGGAAGGAATGGGTAGCAGCGGCTCGTGAGATTCGGCGATAGGCAAGTCGCGGTGCATGGTCAGGCAAGGGAGTTCCAGAGGATGGCAGCGGCGCATGTTACCCCATGAAATCCGGCATGCTCACCAGCGATGTCGCGATGCGTCACGATGATCTGGAATGATCCCGCCGCTGCGTAGTCCCAACGGACGATGCCGCGACAGCCCCCGATGGAAACAATGAAGGGTTGCCGGAAATCCGTCCGGCCTTCACCATTTTGAAGATTACAGGGGACGAAAACATGGGAATCTGCGATCAGCGCACCGTCATCATCACCGGCTCGGGCAGCGGCCTGGGCAAGGCTTATGCCCTCGCTTACGCTGCCGAAGGCGCGAATGTGGTGGTCAATGACATCCGCGTGGAAGCAGCCGAGGCCGTGCGTGACGAAATCATCAAAGCCGGCGGCCGGGCCATCGCCACCAGCGACGACATCACGCGCATGGAAACCGCACAGAAGATCGTCGATGCTGCCGTCGCCGCTTACGGCGAAGTGCATGTGGTCGTCAATAACGCCGGTATCGTGCGCGACCGCATGTTCGTGAGCCTTTCGGAAGACGACTGGGATCAGGTCATGCGCGTGCATCTGCGCGGCCACTTTTGTCTGGCCAACATTCTCGCCAAACGCTGGCGCGACCAGTCCAAGGCGGGCAATCAAGTGGAAGCCCGCATCATCAACACCACCTCCGGCGCGGGTCTGCAAGGCTCGATCGGCCAGTCGAACTACTCCGCCGCCAAGGGCGGCATCGCCACACTGACGCTGGTGCAGGCCGCCGAGCTCGCCCGTTACGGCATCACCTCGAACGCGCTGGCTCCTTCGGCCCGCACACTGATGACTGAAGGCCCCTTCGCCGAGATGATGAAGAAGCCCGAAGACGGCAGCTTCGACTACTACGATCCGGCGAACGTCGCCCCGCTCGTCGTCTGGCTGGGCAGCGCGCTCTCCAAGGGCGTGACCGGCCGCGTATTTGAAGTCGCCGGTGGCCAGGTGATGCTCGCCGACGGCTGGCGTTTTGGCCCGGCCAAGGACAAGAAGGCGCGCTGGAATCCGGCCGAGCTGACCGATGTGGTGGCTGATCTCATCAAGGAAGCCGTGCCGCCGCAGAAGGTCTACGGTTCCTGATCTGCAACGACGGCCCTGCCGCCCACCTTTTCTTCCATGTGAAAGGTGGCGCGGCGGGGCCGTGCCACATCAAGCGTACGAACAAAGGGAACGCCCATGGATTTTGCCCTCAGCTCCGACCAGGAGATGATCCGCGACACGGCCGAAGGCTTTTTGGCCGAAGCGAGCAGCTCCGCCGCCGTGCGCGCGGCGATGGAAACAGAATTTGGCTTCGAGCCCCGTCTGTGGGCGCAGATCGCCCAGGAACTGGGCTGGTGCGCCACCCCCATCCCCGAAGCTTACGATGGCCTGGGGCTTGGCAGCGTCGAACTGGTGCTGCTCATGGAACAGATGGGCCGCCGCCTGTTGTGTTCGCCCTTTTTCGCCACCGTCGGTCTGGCCGCGCAGGTGTTGATGGAAGCGGGCAGCGATGCCGCAAAACAACGCTATCTGCCCGCCATTGCCGCAGGCGAGCTGACTGCCACCGTTGCTCTCGCCAGCCAGGGTATGGACTGGCAGCCCGAAGCCGTTGACGCCACCGTCACGGCTGAAAACGTGTTCAATGGCCGTTTCCAGTTTGTCGCCGATGGTGCGAGTGCCGATCTCCTGATTCTTCCGGCCCGCGATGCTTCCGGAGCGATTGCCTTCTACGCCTTGTCGGCCACGCTCTCCGGCATCACGCGCACGCCGCTGAAGAATTTTGACCGCACCCGCCGCCTCGCCTCGCTCACCCTGGAGAACGTCCAGCTGCCTGCCGACGCGCAGATTGCCACACCGCAGCAAGTCGCCGCGAGCATGCCACGCGCCCTCGCCCGCGCCCGCCTGGCACTGGCGGCCGAACAGCTCGGCTGCGCGCAGCAATGTCTCGACCTGACCGTTGCCTACACCTCGGAGCGTGTGCAGTTTGGCCGCACCATCGCCTCTTTCCAGGCGATCAAGCACCGCTGTGCTGAGATGATGGTGAAAATTGAAGCCACCCGATCGGCCATCTACGGTGCTGCTGCCGTGGCCGGGAACCCCGCGCTGGCCGCCGATTTCCTGTGTGAGGCTGCCGCCGCCAAGGCGTTGGCCTCGGACACCTGCTGCCATTGCGCTGCTGATGCGATCCAGCTGCATGGCGGCGTGGGCTTTACCTGGGAATACGATCCCCAGCTCTACTTCAAGCGCGCCCAGGCCAGCGCGCACTGGCTGGGCAGCAGCGATGTCCTGCGCGAGCATATCGCCACCGTTCTGCTTGACGCTGCCTGAACCGGAGAGAGAAAGAACATGCAAATCGAATTTTCTGCCGCCGACGAAGCCTTTCGTGGCGAAATCGCCGCCTGGCTGCGCGACAACCTCGTGGGCGAATACGCGCCGCTCAAATACCGGGGCGGCCCGGGCGACGAAGACGCCTACCCCGAGCTGCGTAAGAAATGGGAACAAAAACTCGCTGCCGCTGGCTGGACCTGCGTTGGCTGGCCGAAAGAACACGGCGGGCGCAGCCTGAGTCTGGCGCAACAGCTGATCTATCACGAGGAGTACGCCCGCGCCGGCGGCCCGGGGCGAGTCGGTCATATCGGTGAAGGACTGATTGGCCCGACACTCATCGCCATGGGGACCGATACACAAAAGCAGCGTTTCCTGCCGGGCATCAAGAACGGCACGGAGCTGTGGTGTCAGGGCTATTCCGAGCCGGGTGCTGGCTCAGACCTCGCCAATGTACGCACCCGCGCACGGCAAGAAGCCAATGGCGACTGGATCATCGACGGCCAGAAAGTCTGGACCTCGCTGGCGCACGAATCGCAATGGATTTTCGTCGTCGCCCGTTGCGATCCGGAAAGCCAGGGCTCCAAAGGACTGGTATTTCTGCTCGTGCCGCTTGACCAGCCGGGCATCGAAAGCCGCCCGATCCGCCAGCTCACCGGCACGGCAGAATTCAACGAAGTATTCTTCGACGGCGCGCGCACCACGGCCGACCACATCATCGGCCGGCCTGGCGAAGGCTGGAGCGTGGCGATGGCACTGCTCGGCTTCGAGCGCGGGGCGTCCACGCTGGGCCAGCAGATGCACTTCCTGCACGAATTCGAGCTGGTCTGCCAGGCCGCGAAGGAAAACGGCGCGGCGAAAAACCCGCAGATCCGCGCGCGCATCGCCGCCGCCTGGAGCGGCCTGAAAGTCATGCGTTACAACGCGCTACGCATGCTCTCCGGCACGGAAAACGGCACACTGCCGCGCGCCGGCATGATGTACAAGTATTACTGGTCGAACTGGCATCGTGATCTGGGTAAACTCGCCATGGACGTCTACGGCTGCGAGGGCGAGATCCTCGACGCGCAGGACGACACCGCGCGCGCCCATCTGCAGCGCATCTACATGTTCAGCCGCGCCGACACCATCTACGCCGGCACCAACGAAATCCAGCTCAACATCATCTCCGAGCGCGCCCTGGGCATGCCCAAGGAACCGCGCGGCAAATAAAACAACCTCTGACAAGGACAACATCATGCGAGCACCTCCCCCCTATGTTCCCGGCCACGGCCTCCTGACCGGCAAATCCGTTCTCATCACCGCCGCCGCTGGCGCGGGCATTGGCTTTTCCACGGCACAAAAATGCGTCGAGGAAGGCTGCCGCGCCATCGTCATCTCCGACATGCACGAGCGTCGCCTGAATGAATCCGTCGCCAAACTGCAGGAAATGGCCGGCGATCGCCCGGTGTTCGGCCAGCTGTGCGATGTCACCAAGGAAGAGCAGGTGCAAGCCCTGATCGACGTCGCCGAGGAAAAGCTCGGCGGTGTCGACGTGCTCATCAACAACGCGGGCCTGGGCGGCTCCAGGCTGCTGGTCGAGATGACCGACGAGGAATGGAACAAGGTCATCGACATTACCCTGACCGGCACTTTCCGCATGACGCGGGCGATGCTCACGCGCATGCAGCCGCGCGGGCGCGGCGTCATCGTAAATAACGCATCGGTGCTTGGCTGGCGCGCCCAGAAAGAGCAGGCGCATTACGCCGCTGCCAAGGCAGGCGTCATGGCGCTGACCCGCTGCAGCGCGCTGGAAGCGGCCGACCACGGCGTGCGTATCAATGCCGTCTCGCCCAGCATCGCCCTGCACGAATTCCTCAAGAAATCCGCTTCCGAAGAGCTGCTGCAAAAGCTCACCTCGACGGAAGCCTTCGGCCGCGCTGCCGAAGTCTGGGAAATTGCCAACGTCATCATGTTCCTGGCGAGCGACTACTCTTCCTACATGACCGGCGAAATCGTCTCGGTCAGCAGCCAGCGCGCCTGAGCCCGGACAAGGAGACTTTTCATGACCACCGTTTTTTCCTCTGCTCAGGAAATTCTCGATGCCGTCGGCCGCGACCTGGGGGCGACTGACTGGATCGAGCTGACACAAGATCGCATCAACAAATTTGCCGATGCCACCGACGATCATCAGTGGATCCACGTTGATCCGGTGCGCGCCAAGGACGGCCCGTTCGGTGCTTGTGTGGCGCATGGCTATCTCACGCTCTCGCTGGCCAATCTCTTTTTGCCGCAACTCGTCGAAATCCGCAACATGAAAATGGGCGTCAATTACGGCTGCGAGAAAATCCGCTTCCCCGCGCCGGTGAAAGCCGGCCGCCGCATCCGTGGTCGCGGTGAAGTCGTCGCCGCAGACAAGGCCGGCGAAGGCGTGCAGGCTACCATCCGCATTACCATCGACATCGAAGGCGAGCCCAAGCCCGGCTGTGTCGTCGACACCATCAGCCGTTACTATTTCTAAAGGGATGCCAGAGCATCCCTAAAATTTTCCATCGAGGAAATCATCATGCCTGGTAATGAGGAAATGAAAGCTGCCATGCGCGCTTATGTCGAGCGTCTCAATGCAGGGGATCTCGACGGTGTGCTGGCCCTGTTCGCGCCGGATGCTACCGTCGAAGACCCGGTCGGGACAGGCATCCAGCAAGGCAGCGAGGCCCTGCGCGGCTTTTACGGCATGGCGATCGCCAATAACGCCCGCCTGGAAATCGTCGGCCCGCAGGTTGGCTCTTCCGGCGACTATGCCGCCATGCCCATCCTCGTCGAAGTTACTGTCCCCGGCGCGCCCAAGATGCGAATGAACGCCATCGAAACCATGCGTTTCAATGAAGCAGGCAAGGTGGTCGAGATGCGTGCCTACTGGGGCCAGGAAGACATGAGCATGGCTGCCGATTAACCCCCTCGGCAGAACTTTCGCAAGGAATCATCATGACGTCGTTGCCGCAAACCCTCCCTGGCCTGATCAAGGCCGCCGCGCAGAACCACCCGCAACGCATCGCCATCCGCGAGCCAGGCAGCGAGCTGTCTTTCGCCGTGCTGGATGCGCTGCGCCTGCAAGTGGCGCGCGCCCTGATCGCCTCCGGTATCGAGGCGGGTGACCGCATTGCCCTGTGGGCCCCGAACTGCCATGAATGGGTGGCGGCGGCCCTGGGCATCCATAGCGCGGGGGCCATCCTGATCCCGGTCAATACCCGCATGAAAGGCGTGGAAGCTGCCGACATCCTCGAACAAAGCGGCGCGCGTCTTCTGTTCTGTATTGGCGAATTCCTGAACGACTATTTCCCGGACATGATCCGTGGCCAGAACACGCCGGCACTGGAACGCGTCGTCGTTCTTGGCAAGGCGCATGCGGGCGATCTGGGCTGGGCCGAGTTTCTCAGGCAAGGCGAGCAAACGCCGGAGGCCGCCGCACTGGAACGCGCTGCTGCCGTCCGGCCGGAAGACATCTCCGACATCATGTTTACCTCCGGCACGACAGGCCGCCCCAAGGGGGTGATGACCTGTCACGGCCAGAATATCCGCGCCTTCGACGAGTGGTCGCGCTGCACCGACTTGCAGGCCGACGACCGCTATCTCATCATCAACCCCTTCTTTCACTCCTTCGGCTACAAGGCTGGCTGGCTGGCCGCCCTGATGCGCGGCTGCACCATCTACCCGCTGGCAGTGTTCGATACCGACAGTGTCCTGACGCTGATCGGTCGTGAGCGCATCAGCTTCCTGCCCGGCTCGCCCACCCTGTTTCTGTCTTTCCTCGCTCATCCCAAACTCAAGGACTTCGACCTCTCCAGCCTGCGAGTTGCCGTTACGGGGGCTGCTGCCATCGCGCCGTCGATGATCCATCGCATGCGCGACGAGCTGGGCTTCAAGGTCGTCGTTACGGCTTATGGATTGACGGAATGCTGCGGCGTGGCGACCATCTGCGACCGCGACGCCGACGCCGAGACCATCGCCCACACCAGCGGCCGCGCCATGCCCGGCATCGAGCTGCGCTGCATCGACGAAGAAGGCAAGGAAGTGCCCGCAGGCAGTGAAGGCGAAGTTGTCATGCGCGGTTACAACGTCATGCAAGGCTACTTCAACAACCCCGAAGCAACCGCCGACACCATCGACCGTGACGGCTGGCTGCATACCGGCGATATCGGCATCCTCGATGCCCATGGCAACCTGAAAATCACCGACCGCCTGAAAGACATGTACATCGTCGGTGGCTTCAACTGCTACCCCGCCGAAGTCGAACGCATCCTCACCGCGCATCCGGCCATCGCCCAGGTCGCCGTGATCGGCGTGCCTGACGAGCGTCAGGGCGAAGTTGGCAAGGCTTTCGTCGTACTGCGTTCAGGAGCCACTCTCGATGCCGCCGGGCTCATCGCCTGGGCACGCGAAAACATGGCCAACTACAAAGTCCCGCGCCACGTCGCCATCGTCGAAGCCTTGCCGATGAACGCCTCGGGGAAAGTACTCAAGTTCCAGCTGCGCTAGGCCTCCTGCCATGTCCCAACGTACAACCTATACCGCCTTGCAAGGCATCAAGCACGTCCAGCCCGGCGACGATCTGGCCCAGATCGTGCTCGACAGCCTGCATGACAATCACCTCGAAATCCGGGATGGCGATGTACTGGTACTCGCACAAAAAATCGTCTCCAAGGCCGAAGGCCGCATCGTCGAGCTGGCCAGCGTCGAACCCTCGTCACGCGCCCTGGAGCTAGCGAAAATCGTGCAAAAAGATGCGCGGCTAGTCGAGCTCGTGCTGGAAGAATCCATCGAAGTTCTCCGCGCCATCCCCCATGTGCTCATCGTCCGTCACCGCCTCGGCCACGTCATGGCCAATGCCGGCATCGATCATTCCAATGTCGAAGGCGGAGAAAACGACCGGGTTCTGCTGCTACCCCTTGACCCTGATGCCTCGGCCACCACCTTGCGTGAACGCTTGCGCGTCGCCCTCGACTGCCGGCTGGGTGTCGTCATCACCGACAGCTTCGGACGCCCCTGGCGCAATGGTGTCGTCAATGTCGCCATCGGCTCGAGCGGCCTGCCCGCCCTCATCGACCGCCGTGGCGAACAGGACATGTATGGCCGCACGATGCAGGTCACGCAGGTCGCTTTTGCCGACGCCATTGCCGCCGGCGCGGGCCTCGTCATGGGCGAAGGTGCTGAAGGCACGCCGCTGGTACTCGTGCGCGGCCTCCATTGGCGCGCGCCCGAGTGCAATACGCAAAGCCTCATCCGTCCCCTGCACGAAGACCTGTTCCAATGACGAACCCCGCTCCGCCCCGGCCACGCCGCGTCGTGGCAATTTCCGGCGGCGTAGGCGGAGCCAAACTCGCCCTGGGCCTGCAGCTTGTCCTGCCCCCCGGAGAACTCACCGTCATCGTAAACACCGGTGACGACTTCGAGCATCTCGGGCTCAAAATCTCCCCCGACCTCGACACCGCCCTCTACACCCTGGCAGATATTGCCAACACAGAACTGGGCTGGGGACGGCGGGGTGAAACCTGGAACTTCATGCAAGCCATGGAAAGCCTGGGAGGCGAAACCTGGTTCCGCCTGGGCGACGGCGATCTGGCCACCCACATCGAGCGCACCCGGCGTCTCGGAAACAACGAAACCCTCACCGCCATCACCCGGGATTTCGCCCGCCGCCTCGGGATTCAAACCACGCTCCTGCCGATGACCGACGCACCGGTTCGCACCCGGGTAACTACCGACATCGGCGAACTCGATTTTCAGGATTATTTCGTTCGTCGCCAGTGCCAGCCGCGTGTCGCCGCCTTGCGCTTTGCCGGAGCCGAAGCCGCAGCACCCACCGCCCAGGTCTGCGCCGCGCTGACCGACCCCGCCGTCGAGGCTATTTTCCTTTGCCCCTCCAACCCCTATCTCAGCATCGACCCCATCCTCGCCCTGCCAGGCTTGCGCGAACTCCTGAAGCGGGCCGCCGCACCGGTCATCGCCATTTCTCCGCTGGTCGGCGGCGCAGCCGTCAAAGGCCCGACAGCCAAAATCATGGACGAACTGGGCATCGACGTCTCCGCGCTGACCGTCGCCCGGCACTACGGCGAACTGCTGGACGGCTTCATCCTCGACGAACGTGATGCCACCCTGGCGCCCGAATTGCAGGCACTCAACCTCCCGGTTTGCCTGGCCGACACCCTCATGAAAACCCTCGAAGACCGCCAGCGTCTTGCCCGGGTTTCGCTGGAATACGCACAAAAACTCAACCCGCGTTCTGCACAATAATCATGAGCTGCTGGGCACTGATCGCACTGAAAACCGCCGCCAGCGCCAAGGGTCGTCTTTCCGAAACGCTCCCGGCAGAACAGCGCATCCGGCTCGTCCACCTCATGTTCGAACAAGTCCTGGACGCCCTGCGGGCCGCCCGGCACATCGACGGCATTGCCGTCGTCACCACCGACCCGATGAATGCCAGCGACATTCTTTGCATCAGTGACCCCGGTGGCGGACTCAATGCCGCCCTTACGCAGGGGGCTGCCACGCTCGCCGAACGCGGCGTTGACGAAATCCTGCTTCTCCATGCCGATCTGCCACTGGCAACGCCCGAAGAAATCGACACCCTGATCCAGGCCGGCCGCACCCACGGGCTAGCTCTGGCAACAGACAAACTCGGGCAAGGCACCAACGCGCTCTACGCCCCTCTCCCTCTCACCCTCCCGTTGCGATTCGGCATCGGAAGCTGCCAGCAACACCAGAACGAAGCCACCCGGCAACATCGCACCATCGAAAAACTCACTCTGCCCGGCCTCGCCTTTGACATCGACGAACCCCAAGACCTTCAACGCCTGAGTGTCATCTCCCCACAGCGATATGCAGATATCCTGACAAAATCCTGACCCCGTTCTTCACACAGCGAGCCTGCACTCCCCGCATCAAAGATGCGTTAAAATTTGCGAACGTTGCATCGGGTAATACAGACATTGCACGGGGGCATAGCTCAGCTGGGAGAGCGTCTGGTTCGCAATCAGAAGGTCGGGAGTTCGATCCTCCCTGTCTCCACCATAATTTGAAATCCCAACCCTTATCGGTTGGGATTTTTTTGCCCGGAGCGCCAGCGTTGGCGCGGTTCCGGGCCATTGTCTCGCGCGCGGCACCCCCACGACTGCGCCAGTTCCTGCACTTTTTCAGCCTCTCTCCTCGCTGTTTTCTCTGTTTGCCTCGCGAGCGCTTTCGACCCCGTATTCAGTATTCATGCGGGTTTGCGGGGTGCGGGTTGTGAATGGCAACTGCTGTACCGGCGGCGACTGAGAACCAAGAAGGCGTAAAAAAACCGCCCGGAGGCGGCGGCAGGCACGAGGGTGTCGGTTCACGCCGGGGGCGCGAGCACTCTGATCTGGTCTTTCCACGTGGTGGGCCACGGGCAGCGCATCAATTGTTCCAGCGGCGTTTCCGACGTCCCGACCAACTGCTCGACGACCGCCGGGGCCAGCAAGGTCAGCCGCATCAGGCGGCGCACCTGTGTCACGTTGATCTCCTCGGCCTCCGCGATCTCGGCCACCGACCCCATGCGCTGTTCGTCCAGCAGCCGCTGCCAGTGATAGGCCAGCCCGAGGGCGCGCAGCAGCGCGGTGTCCTGCTCCGACTCGCGAGCCTGCCGCTCCCGGCGCGCCTCCTCCAAAAATTCCTGCGGTGCATCCAGCGGCGTGATGATCTGCTTCCTCAACCCTCGTTTGACCAGCGTCCAGGGCACGAATGTCTCCAACTGCACGCCGCCTGCGGGTGACGGCAATTGGTAGGTGACCGCGTCACCCCGGTACCGACCCCGATGCTTCTTGCTCATACATCCTCCTCAAAGCGTTGCACGATCTGGCGCTGCGCTACCCAATCCACCGGCACCGGGTTTCGCTGGAACCAGATCAGGTTCATTCGGCGCGGCTGCCTGCCGGTCATCAAAAGTTCGATGATGTCGGGTGCGAGCAAGGTCAGGCGCATCAGCTCGTTGGGCACGGACGGATGCAGGCCTTCTGCCCGAGCGATGTCCGACCCGCTCTCCATTGCCCCGGTATCGACCAGTTGCTGCCAGTAAAAGCCCCGCGCCAGACCTTCCAATAGCGTCACGTCGTGGACGTGTCGGTCATCCATGACCACACGACGTGCCCCCTTGCGGCGAAACGCCAAGGGCACGAAGGTTTCCAGTGAGTCGTCCATCAGGCTTCGACCTCCAGCAATTCGGCACCAATGCCGCTCGGCGCGAATTCTTCGATCAGCGCATTCCAGCCAATCTCCCGCCATTTCACCTTGATGCCCTGAACCTCACCGGTGTGGACAAGGTCGATGCGTTCGATCATCAGATTCGCAATTCGATGGCGCTCTGCCGGAAACAGTTGCTCCCACACGTCGTTCAACCGTCCCATCGCCATTACCGTGGTCGCCTCGTCAATCTGGGCCCCACTTCGCTGGATGAAGCGCACCACCGATGCAATGGACTCCGGGCTGGTCAGCACGGTGCGGATCTGTCCGATCACCGCCGCTTCAATTTCGGGAGCAGGCAGGCGCTCGTAAGTTTTGCCCGGTGCGCCAAAGCGGCTCTCCGACTTGGACACGTAGTAGTGGTACTTGCGCCCGTTCTTGCGCGAGTAGGTCGGGTACATCCGCTCGCCCGAGGGCGCGTAAAGTAGGCCGCGCAGCAGCGCATCGGTGCGCGATCTGATCTTGGTTTCCACCGACCGGGTGTGACCGTCCTTGGCCAGCACCTCGTGAACACGATCCCACAGACCTTGGTCGATGATGGCCGTGTGGACGCCGGGGAACCACTTGCCCTTGTGGGAAATCTCGCCAAGGAAGATGCGGTTGCGCAGCAGTTTGTGCAGGTACTTTTTGTCGATCTGCGTCCCGTTGCGGATCTGGCCGTCCTGCGTTGTCCATGCTTTGGTGGTGATGCCTTCGGCGGTCAGGTTGGCGGCAATTTGCGTCGGCGCGCCGATGGTCAGCATCTCCTCGAAGATGCGGCGTACCACCGCCGCCTCTGTTTCGTTGATGACCAGCAGACGATTCTCGACGTTGTAGCCCAGTGTCGGCACGCCGCCCATCCACATGCCTTTGCGTTTTGCCGCCGCGATTTTGTCCCTGATGCGCTCGCCGGTGACCTCGCGTTCGAACTGGGCGAAGGACAGCAGCACGTTCAGCATCAACCGCCCCATCGAGGTAGTGGTGTTGAACTGCTGGGTGACCGACACGAAGGAGACGCCGTGGCGCTCAAAAACCTCGACCATCTTGGAAAAGTCGGCAAGGCTGCGCGTGAGTCGGTCGATCTTGTAGACCACGACGATGTCGACAAGACCGCGCTGAATATCGGCCAGTAAGCGTTTCAGCCCGGGGCGATCCGTGTTGCCCCCAGAAAATCCGGGGTCGTCGTAGTCATCGGCCACCGGAATCCAGCCCTCGGCTCGCTGGCTGGCAACGTAGGCGTGGCCAGCCTCCTTCTGGGCATCGATGGAGTTGAATTCCTGATCCAGTCGTTCGTCCGATGACACCCGGCAGTAGACGGCGCAACGTTTGCGGGGCTTGCTACTGGCGATTTGCACGAGCTCGTTCATTTCGCACCGCCTTTCGCCAAGCCAAAGAACAAGGGCCCAGACCAGCGCGCGCCGGTGATGTACCGCGCCACGGCGGTCAGACTCTTGAAGGGGCGGCCCTCGTATTCAAACTGGCCAGTGGCAGACACCGTGACTTTGTGTTCCCGCTCGCCCCATTCGCGCAGCAACACCGTGCCCGGCGCAAAGTTGAACTCGCGGGGCTTGGCACGCTGCTTGATCTTGGAATGCTGCGCGCCAATGGCCTCCAGCCGCTGGCGAGTGGCGACCGCGAGCCCACCGAATGCGTCCTCCTGCAGTTTGTAAGCGACACGGGATTCAACGTGAGTGCGGTTTGGATAAGCCGGTCGGCGGGTGAAGTACCGATCCCACAGTGTCCAGAGCTCGGCCATCGGCAGGCACGACAGGTCGGAGATGCGCGCGGCGACGGATGCTTGTTTTTCGTTCATGACAACCTCTTTTCTTGATAAGGGGTTGTATGAACGCGCTGGTCGGGCAGTAAGCCAAGGTCAACATCTCTCTGTTTGACGGCCTGCGCAAGCTGGGTGCGGACGATGGCGGCCGCAAGGATTGTCGTGACCTCGGCAGCGCGGGCGCTGGCCGACATCTCTGACGGAGGATTGATTTCGATGTTGTTCATGACGGCTCCGGGGAATAGCAACTGTCATGAATATTGAGCGCGATCTTCCGAAGAGGATGGCAACGCAGGGTAATGGCGGTCATTTCTTGCGGTCGCAGTGATTCGTAGATTGCGCGTTAACAAAACAGTTGACGGTCGTGGTTGTTGCCTTTATGATTGAGTCAATTAACTAATCACGCAACTGGGTTACATCATGGGTTTTGGAACCTACATCAGACAAAAACGGGACGCGAAGGGTATTGCGATGAACGACTTCGCGCGCCAACTCGACATCTCACCGGCCTACTGGTCGCGCATTGAGCGCGAGATGGAAAAGCCGCCCAAGGACGAACTGATCCGCAAAGCCGCAGAAATTCTTGGTGAGAACCCCGATGAGGCGTTCATCGAAGCAAGTCGCCTCCCGCCGGATATGCGAGAAGACGTGGGCGATATTGTTCGGATGTATCGCAAGCGCGCGACGGGAGAAAAATGAATGCCGGAGTTGACTCTCGCCTACCGGTGCTGCGACCGGAAACTCCCTCGCTACATCAAACATTCTGAAGTCGAAGGCATCGCAGTGCTGGCTCGCCAGCAACTGGTTGATGCCAACACTGACGCCATCTCGCTGTCTGTGTTGCGCGACATCAGCAGCCTGAAAATCAACGGCATCCGGTTCGACTTGTGGGTCGACACCGAGCACGCCGTCAACGACGATCAGGGAAACCCGGTACTGGGTGTTTGCGAGTTTGATCCTGCGGCATCAATGGATGCCACAGTACTGTCAGTGTCTCCTGTCAGTGAAACAGCAACTGAAGAGCTGGTACTCAGCACTTTTGCCCACGAGCTTGGCCACGCTATTTTTGATGCGCCGAGCTGGATTGCTGCCGCTGCTCAGGGCCCCGGCCTGTTTGACGACCCTTCGGAGCTGGCACGCAAGGCCTACCGAACCGAGACTCGTGACGCCGAACACTTGGCAAAACAGCCAGAGCCAAGCGCAGTCCGTAACAGCGAGCTTGAGCGCAATGTCCATTTTGCCGAGCTGCGCGCCAACGAATTCATGGGATCACTGCTTGTGCCGCGACAGCATTTGTACCGCGCGGTAGAGACACTGGCACCGAAGCACGGTGTGACGATCCACCGTAGTCCATCGATTGATCCGGAGTTGCCCGGCACCACGATGCGGCTGACCGCCGATGGTGACATTGGCTTCTTCGACATGGAGTGTTTGCAGAAGGCCTTGGCAAAACGCTTCGGCGTTCACCGGCGATTCATCCAGGTTCGGATGGAACGTTACGGCCTTCTGACATCGGGGGCAGGTATCGCTTGATCCTTGCTCTCACCTAGCCGCCGACTTCGTGTCGGCATTTTTTGAAACCAGCAATTAACCGTTCGCGCAATCGCGCACTTCATTCAGTAAAGGAATTTCATGATGACGGCAGTCGAACAAAGCAACATCGCAAAACAAAAAGAGTCGGCTGCAGATCAGCAGACATCAAAGAAAGCGCGCAACCGGCAATCGGACGATGGCCCCGATGTCCTCCCCTGCATGGAGCATTTCGTCACCCTGGCCCGCAAGGTGAAACGACCGGCACTCATCTTGACTTTGGTCGAGCGCGCCGCCGACACCACGCTGCCTGAAATTGCGGCGCTGGTCGAGGTCGCAAAGGGGGTGCTGCCGATTCCAGCGCGCAAGGCGCTGTTTCACGTCGTGGCCAAACTCATGCCCGACAAACAGCAGCGCATCGAGCGTGCGGCTGAACTGGTGGTACTGCTTGACGATGAGTACGGCGCGCAGGCCGTCCAGTCCTTGCTCGAGGAAAAAAATGATGGCGACGCGGCGGTACTCGTTGCGCCAACCGACAGGTACAGCCGCGCGCTGCACCTGCATCTTCTCCAGGAATTTCCATCGGACGGCGTCAAGGCCGAACACCGCTTTGAGCACGCCGAGCGCCTGCAAGTGATGCATCGGCAGTGGAAGAGCGAAAACTTCTCCAGCCATTACCTCGGGCCAAAAGGCATCGAGCCGAAGTTCGAAGTCGACGTGCAAGATGTCCTGCGCACCCGGATCGCCGCCCTCTATCCGAAGGTGGCCGCCGACCAGATTCTCATCGAGCAATTCACGCGCCGCGATCTTGCTCATGCGGATCGCTGTGGCGGGGAGGACGCAGACGACTCGACGCCAGTACTGTTGCATACGCTCACCGCGACCTTCAATGGCTCGACGGCACATTTCAAACAAGTCGCCGACGGTGAAGTGATTGACCACGAAGAACCCGCTGCCATGTCGGCCATCTTCTCGTGGGAACCCGGCACGGGTGCGCTTGGCGTGTTCTGCGAGGACAAGGAATCGCGCCGTGACCTGGCCACCATCTTCCGTGATGTCGTACTGGCCTGCGAGGGGGCGATCAACGACATGCCAATGCGTGAGTTCGATCTTCTGGGCTTTTCCACACACGCCATGCTCAAGCGCCTTGAACAGCATCTCGTCGACGGCGTGGAGAAGATCTCGATCCTGCAAGTGAAGATCGCGCGCCCATTCGAGCAGAGCACCATCGACGAAGCCAACGGGCGCGACATTGTCCAGCACCTGTCGAGCACGCTGATGATTGGTCGGGATCGGCGCGATAGCCGTCACATCTACCAAGTCGCCTATGACGACTACGGATTGGATGATCTGACTGGTTATGCCTTGTCGCAGGTGAAGCTGGTTTTCCGGATGGCAAAGCAACCGCACCGCAAAGCCCACAACGTGGCCGTCCAGATTACGTCGCCCAATGGCCTGAACGACAAGAGCAAGACCGAGGATGACCGCAAACGCGTGATCGAGCAATTGGCGCGGCTCGGCGTCCTGTGTGAATTCTGAGGAGCGCGTCATGTCTGCATATTTGGAATATTTCAACACCGTTGAGCGCGTGCGCAGCGTCGATCCGCGCGTGATTGCAACCACCGTCGGCCCACACCGTGCCGAATTTATTCGCCGTCGGTGGGTGGTTGAGGATGGCTACTTGACCCGTGTGATGGTGCCTTTCCTCGATTCGGAGGAAGAGGTCGAGGCCGATATTGACGAGGACGCTGGCGTGTTCCGATACCGAAGCCCCCAACAGCGATCTCGAATCGTCACGTGCCCGCTATCCGACATCGTGCTTTACGGGCTGCGTATTGATACGTGGCTCACCGATCTGTGCAGTCTGATCGGCATAGAGCCACGACAGCTATCGCAACAGCGAACCCGGGTGCCAGATCACCTCTGGCACCTCGGTAATGCGCGAATCGCTGGTACCCACGATTTCGCGCCGGTGTTTGTCGGGCGTTTATGGGAGCGTGCACCGGCCTCAGAAACGACGCCAGTGTTGTGCGACACGGCGTGGCCTCGTGGTGGTGTGCTCCTGCGGCATCGACCGGGCAGCGACAGCCTGCCTCGTGACCATGTCATGCGCTGCCTGAACGATTTCATTCGCGTGGAAGACGGGCAGGACGTTTTCGACGCGAGCGCCTTCGACCGGGTTTTGCGTGGATTCGTGACCTCCAATGGCGACGCTGAACCTGAACAGTTTTTGCAAGGTACACGAGTGAAGCTGCCTCACTTCGAGAAGTCGCGTCTGGTGAGCGATACGCGTGCCGCCATCCTCAAGTTCATGTGGGGCGTGGAAGGCAAGACGCCACCGGCGATGAAGTGGGCCGAGGTCAAGTCGAAAGTGGATTGCGGCTATCGCTCATTCGATGAAGCCTTTGGCGACAAGGCCACCCGCGAGGAATACCTCCTTTTGGTCAAGGCTGGCGGCCATTACCAAGTTCGACGCCAATAACAATCCGTAAGTTTTTCCGTATGTCGGCCCGGACTCAGGCCGTAAATCCATGCGGAAACTTCGATGTGCCCATTTCATAAAAGAGGCACATCGAAATGCAAAACCAAGTCCCATCAGTTGAATCCGGTCGGTCACACCGCCGGAACATTCGAGACGGTGCCACGCGCATCGCCCTCGACGAAAACGAGCTCGCTTCCCGCTGGGGGCTCTCTGTCAAAACCTTGCGCCGCTGGCGGCAGGAACAACTCGGTTGCGTTTTTTGCAAACTGGGTTCGAGGGTCGTCTATCTCCTGACCGAAGTCGAAGCCTTCGAGCGGCGCGTTTCGCGCTACTCGACCTTCGCTCGTGCATACCAGTAAGGGGGCGGCCATGAGAGATCTGACCGTATTCCCCGCCGACCTCGCCGAAATGTCGGTGAGCCAACTGGCCAACCTGCCGCCCGCCCAGCTGGCTGAGGCCGATGCCAACCTCGATCACCTGATCGATTGGGCCAAGAAAATGCGTACCAAGCTCGATGCCGCCAAGGATCAACGTTTCGGCGAACAGGGCCGCACGGCGCTGCGCGACTCCGGCCGTGACTTCGGCACCGCCCACATCAGCGATGGCCCGCTGCACATCAAGTTTGAGCAGCCCAAGAAGGTCAGCTGGAATCAGAAGCAGTTGGCCGAAATTGCCGAACGCATCGTGTCCTCCGGCGAGAAGGTCGAAGGCTACATCGACGTCAAGCTGTCCGTATCCGAGTCGCGCTACACCAACTGGCCGCCAGCATTGCAGCAGCAGTTCGCTGCCGCCCGCACGGTCGAACCCGGCAAGCCCTCGTTCACGCTGACCATCGAGGGGGATGCGCAATGAAGAAGCTCCCCATCGTGTCCGCCGTCGAACGCATGGCCGAACGCAAGGGCGTCAAGCTCCTGCTGCTGGGCAAATCCGGTATCGGCAAAACCACCCGCCTCAAAGACCTCGATCCCGCCACCACGCTGTTCCTCGACATCGAGGCGGGCGATCTGTCCGTGGCGGATTGGCCGGGCGACACCATCCGCCCGGCGTCTTGGCCGGAGAGCCGCGACTTCTTTGTGTTCCTCGCTGGCCCGGACAAGTCCTTGCCTGCCGAGAGCGCGTTTTCGCAAGCGCATTACGACCACGTCATCGAGAAGTTTGGCGATGCCACGCAACTGGATCGTTACCAGACCTTCTTCCTGGACTCGATCACGCAGTTGTCGCGGCAGTGCTTCGCGTGGTGCAAGGCTCAGCCGGGTGCGGTCAGCGACCGTTCCGGCAAGCCCGATCTGCGTGCGGCCTACGGACTGCTCGGGCAGGAAATGATCGGTGCCTTGACCCACCTGCAGCACGCCCGGGGCAAGAACGTGATCTTCGTGGCGATCCTCGACGAACGCTTGGATGACTTCAATCGCAAGGTGTTCGTGCCACAGATCGAGGGCAGCAAAACCAGCCTAGAGCTGCCCGGGATCGTCGACGAGGTCGTGACGCTGGCCGAGCTCAAGGCCGATGACGGCAGTTCGTATCGCGCCTTCGTCACCCACACCGTCAATCCCTACGGCTTCCCCGCCAAAGACCGCAGCGGTCGCCTCGACGTGCTGGAGCCGCCGCATCTCGGCGCACTGATCGCCAAGTGCGCCAGCAGCGCTCCCGCGTCCGGCACCGCCGCCCAAACCCAATTTGAATCCAAGGAGCAATCGCAATGACCGCCAATGCATGGAATGACTTTAATGACGCCGACTCGCAGCAGTCCGGTTTCGACCTGATCCCCAAGGGCACCGTCGTGCCTGTGCGCATGACCATCAAACCCGGTGGTTACGACGATCCCGAACAAGGCTGGGGCGGCGGCTACGCCACCGAATCCTTCGACACCGGTTCGATCTACCTCTCTGCCGAATTTGTGGTCACCGACGGTGAGCATGTCAAACGCAAGATGTGGAGCAACATCGGCCTGCTGTCCAAGAAGGGGCCGACCTGGGGCCAGATGGGACGCAGCTTCATCCGCGCTGCGCTCAACAGTGCCCGCAATATTCATCCACAGGACAACACACCGCAGGCCGCCGCCGCGCGCCGCATCCAGGGTTTTTACGAACTGGACGGCATCGAATTCATCGTTCGCGTTGATATCGAAAAGGATGCCAAGGGTGCGGATCGCAATGTGGTCAAGGTGGCGGTCGAACCTGACCACGCCGACTACGCCAAGTTGAAGGGTGTCGCGGCCAAGGCCAACACCGGCGGTGGCAACTCTGGCGCTCCCGCACAGGCAGCACCTGTTTATCAGGCTCCCGCTGCTGCTCCACAACGCGCACCCGTGACGGGCAAACCGTCATGGGCGCAGTGAGGAGGATGGCCATGAACATATCCATTCTCACTGCCAGCCACTACGGCGTCGTGCATTTCGGCGATCTGGAATGCGAGGCAGTTGTCCTCAAGGGTGGCGAGCGCGGCTACGTGCGCCGCCAGCTTGCCAAATTGCTCGGCTTCCACGAAGGCCACAAGGGTGGCCGATTCGCCCGATTTCTCACCGATTTCGCGCCTAACTCCTTGTCGGAATTGGAGAAAACACGTGAGCCGATTTTGCTGCCGTCAGGTCGGCAGACGCAGTTCTTTCCGGCAGGAATCATCGCTGACCTCGCGTCTGCCGTGGTCAATGCGGCGCTGACCGGAACGCTGCACAAGGCTCGCAAGGGGATCGTCCCCAACTGCATGAAGATCATGCACGCGCTGGCCACCACCGGCGAGGTCGCGCTGATCGACGAAGCAACGGGCTACCAGTTCCACCGTGCGCCCGACGCATTGCAGGACTTGATTGCCAAGCTGCTGCGCCAGTCCAGCGGCTCGTGGGAACGGCGCTTTCACGCCGACTACTACCGCGCCATCTACCGTCTGTTTGGGTGGAAGTACCAGGGCCACGCCCAGAACCCGCCCCACGTCCTTGGCCAGATCACGCAGCGCTGGGTCTACGGGCCGGTGTTGCCGGAGGAGTTGCTCGACGAGATTCGCAGTCGCAAGCGCATCTCGGACAAGCACCACCAGTGGCTGACCGACAAAGGGCTGACGCGGCTGGAGCAGCAGATTCATTCGGTGACGGCGATTGCGCGTTGCTCGACCAACTACCGCGATTTCAGCAGGCGTTGCGAGGCAGCCTTCGCGGGCGGCGCGTTGCAGCTCGGTCTGTTGATCGACGAGTTTGAGGAGGTGGCGTGAAATGCTGGATCTGCACACGTCAGGCACGGGGATTCGGTCACACCGACAACCAACACGGTATCGGCAATCCCCGGCGCTACCCCATCGACTGGGTGTTCTGCTCGCAGCGTTGCCAGAACGTCTTTCACGCGATGTACGGCAATTGGCTCAAAGCCAAGGACGAGCCGGGCAAACGCAGGGAGGTCGTGATGATCGATCCCTCTGACATCGAGATCGCCTCGATGAAAAAGTGCCTGAAGTCCTTCGGTGAGGCCGCTGGCGAAATCGGTTTCACGAAGCCTCTCGGGGATTACTCGGAAGCCGAAGCGCTGCGGGTTATCGACGCCATCGTCACCCGCTACACGGAGGCAATGGTCGAGCATCACGAGGCGACCAAGTTTCCGCCGGTGCGCGGCATGCCTCCGACGCCCGATCCCTTGGCGAACCCGTTTGCTGATCTTGAGGACGATCTGCCGTGGGAGACGAAGCCATGATGGACTTCAATTCCACGGCAAGCGTGTCCGGGCAAATCAGCGTGCTGATCGACGCCGGTCTGCTGCGAGCGCGTGCCCGGCAGTCGGTGCGCCACTACCTTGGCGCATCCCGCTTGGGCGTGGCCTGCGAACGCGCGCTGCAGTACGAGTTTGCGCAAGCACCAGTCGACTATGGACGCGACGTGCAGGGTCGGATATTGCGCATCTTCGAGCGCGGCCACGTCAACGAAGAGTGCATGGTCGGATGGCTGCGGGACGCGGGTTTCGATCTGCGCACCCACAAGGCAGACGGCGAGCAGTTCGGTTTCTCGGTGGCTGACGGACGCCTGCAGGGCCACATCGACGGCGT